>JAOZQW010000178.1 GCA_029932015.1 Candidatus Fermentibacteraceae bacterium | reverse complement strand
TCTTTTCTCAGCTCCCGATTGCCCCATTGTCATCTCACACGCAAGCTACCTGGCAAACCTCGCCTCAGCCCGTCCCGATGTGGCCGCAAAGGCTGCGAAAGCCCTTGCCGATGAACTCCTCCGAATGAGCAAGCTGGGAATCAGGTGGCTTGTCCTTCATCCTGGCGCGCATCTGGGGCAGGGTGTCGAGACGGGCATGAAAATGATATCAGAGGGCGTCAGAAAATTGCTTGCAGAGGGACCGGAAGAGACAGGTATCCTCTTCGAGAACACGGCCGGTGCCGGCACGACTATCGGACACAGTTTCGAGGAGCTCTGCGATCTCCTCGATATGACCGGGATGCCGGAAAGGACAGGGATCTGCTTCGATACCTGTCACGCATATGCGGCCGGTTACGACATCTCCAGTGAAGAAGGGGTCAACCGCACCGTCTCCCTGATGGAGAAGCTCATAGGCCTGAGGAATATTCGCGCATTTCATATGAATGACTCGATGAAGGAGCTGGGCAGCCGGAAGGACCGCCATGCAAAGGCAGGGGAGGGTCTTATCGGACTCGAACCACTCAGATATCTTGCATCACTCGATGAGTTTGCAAACGTACCCGGAATAAGCGAAGTTCCCGGCAGCGATGAGGACCGCGCCAGCGACATCCTCCGCATCTGCCGGGGTCAGACGTAAATTTGTTAAACTGATTGACGCAATATCCGCGAGTTATTTCCAATCATCCAATTTATTATCTCCATTTGGGCGGATATGCGCATACATGGTTAACGGGTTTACGTCTGACCCTCACCATGACTGGAAAAAGGGAGGATGGACCGATCCATCCTCCCCTTCAGTATCTGTTGTCTATCAGACCTAGAAGCTGGTTTTGATAGCCCCCCAGGTGCTTCTGTCGAGAGCTGTAGTTGACCAGACATAAGCAAGCTCATTCTCGATAAGAGGTACGATATTTACACCCTCGTCGATACAGAAGCCGTTGAAAATGGTATTGCCGTCATTGCCCAGGATCATGCCGCCTTCACCAGCCTGAGACGAGGCTGTGTAGCCCCCCAGGATCAGACCGTCAGTGATAGCGTCCAGCTTCTGCCCATCGAGTGCCCATGTGTCAGTGAAACTCAGCGGGAAGCTGATGACATTGGGAGTGTTGAAAACGTCGTGGGAGGCTTCCCAGCTGTAGAAAGGCAATGGTGTAGAGTAGTCTGACAGGTATGTCATCTCCATGGCAGGCCAGAGGCCGGAACTCAATTCATACCCCAAAGACCAGAAGGACATTATGAGCCTTCCGCCGCCGTCAACATAGGTCTCCAGCACAGGCAGTGATGCCGGCTCATAGTTTGACGGGCAGTTGTAGACGACGATGTCGGCACCGTTAGCCACATCCGCCCGGAAGGCGGCCTCCTGTGTGTCGTCGTAGGCTGTGTAGGGCCATCCGAGATTATCAAGCGCATCCCGCACAAATGAATTGTGGCATACGGTGTGGAAGACAACGACCTCAGTCGGTTGGGCGAAACCCAGTGTAACCATCGTGAGTAAAACCAGAAATAGGAATCTCATTATACCCCTCCTTTGCAGGGACTAGTATGATGTGCGCAGTAAATAGAAGAAAATTAGTATACACGAAAGTAGTCTACAGTCAAGGGGCATTATGTTAACTTCAGGGTTAGACACAGATATGTTAATCCGATCACTATATGTGATATGTGCCCGAGAAAGGCCTCAATAATCTGAACATTATCATATATCACGCAGATATTACGACAATGAGCTTAACGTATTTACCTCTGATCCTGACTTCGCAGCTTCTTGTTCAGTGTGTTGACGCTTATCCCCAGGGCCTCCGCAGTTTTTGTCTTGTTGCCACCAAATGCTGTCAGAGCCTCACTGGCATATTTTGACATCACTTCGTCCGCAGGGACCACATCAGAGGGCATTGAGGGCAGCATGAGCGGTCCTCCGGAGGAAATGCTCAAAGGAGCTGCATTCACCTCGGACTTCATCTCAGTTGGAGATGCCACTGTGACGAGTGCGGCCTGCTCTGTAATGATATTATCAATGTCATCCATCATCTCAAGTATCCAGGCTTTCTGGAGCACGTTGTAGAGCTGGCGCACATTGCCCGGCCAGCTGTAGCTGCTGAGGGCTGCGGTCTGCTCCTCTGTGAGCTGCAGCAGCTCCATATCATGTTTCCGCTCAAGTTCCCGCCTGATCGAACCGGCCAGATGCGGGATGTCCTCCAGCCTCTCCCGAAGGGGTGGGACTACTATCACAAGCTGGTTGAGCCTGTAGAAGAGATCTATGCGGAAGGCTCTCTCATTGACCATGGCTCCGAGATCGCAGTTGGTGGCCGCGATGATGCGGACATCGGTCCGTTTCTCCTGCACAGAGCCTACTGGAGTATATGCTCCGTTGTCGATCACACGGAGGAGCTTGGCCTGAGTATCCAGAGGCATCTCGCCGATCTCATCAAGGAAGAGTACACCGCCATCAGCGGCATCGAGTATGCCTTCCGTGTCCTGCACCGCCCCTGTGAATGCGCCCTTTACATGTCCGAACAGCCTTGAGTTGATGAGACCTTCACCGCTGAGGGTAGCGCAGTTCTCACAGAAGAAGGGCTCCTCCGCTCTCGGGCTGGCGAAGTGAAGCAGTCTCGCAACGCGCTCCTTGCCAACGCCTGTCTCCCCGAGGATAAGGACATTGACCCTGTCGAGTCTGCCGTATCTTGAGAGGTTGCCCTTGATCTTTCGTATGGCCGGTGAGCAGCCATCAAGACCCTCGCTCTGTCCTGCCGCCTTGAACAGCCTGACCGCTTTCCTCTCCTCCGGGGAGAGGGGATACTGGGCCGCCAGCTTGCGGATGGCGCCTGGATATGAGGCGAGATCACCGAACTGGAAGTACCTGAACTTCCCTGCCTCGACAAGATCGGAGAGATCCTTCGCAAGACCGGTCGGCTGCGCGTTCATGTCAGAGAGTTCTAAAAGCATCCCGGTATGTTCATTCCCTGCAAGCCCCAGGGCATCGACGATGACATTGGTATCGGAGTCGGAATCAGGTGAGTGGTGGAGTGTGCAGAGCTTCGCCAGTCCAGGCCCCACCTGGTCCATGTTCCAGTAGTTCCCGCAGTACCAGTTCACCTTTATGGCCCTCTCGTGAAGCCTCTTCAGTGCTTCCAGCAGGTCGAGCACCGGACCTTTATAACCCATGCCGCAGATGTGGATCTCCCTGATGCTCTCGTGCTTCGAGATGGAGGAAAGGCATCTGGCAAGATGGTAGGTGCTGGAGATGTATATCCCCGCATCCGGATGCTTCAGCAGAACTGCTGCTGCCGCGCATGCACCCGGTCTGCCGTTATAAGTGACGACTACCTGCTCCCCTGGCTTCCCGTTCTTCCAGCGCATATGTCCCCCCGACAAGTTATTGAGGACAGGCATCCCGATCATGCATGAGCGGGTGGATGTCCGTTGAACAGTGAGTTTCTCCCTGCATCCGGAAGGACATGCATCCAGCCGCTCAATGTGCGGCTGGTGCGTGTCCATTTAGAACAGGTTCACATTCAATCCGTATCATGCAGAATATGAGCACTCCTGTAAATATCTGAGGTATCGCTCGCAGAAGCTAAAACCTCATTGTAAACGCATGATTACCATATAGCGTATACATCTGTTCAGTATTGATAAATGCCATTCAGACGTTCTGGCAAGTTTCCTGCAAGGGATGTGAGTGAATAACATCGACGGGAGTCAGAATGCTTTCCATGGAGAATGTTTCTTACGATGGTGAATGGGTGATGGATGCTCCGGGCTCCACCATCACCGTACGAGAGAACCGCGACCTCGACAGCCCGGAGCTCACTTTCAGTCTGGAGGTCGACCCGCCCCTCGACCTCGCTGCGGTCACTGTACATCCCCTTTATAGATCGGGCGCCGGACCCGCACCCCGGAAATGGCGTACTTCCTCCCGTCAGCGCAAGTGGCGCTATCTGTTGAAGAATGAGTCAGATAGCGTTCTTTACAAAGGAGCTGTTGAGGATTCAACCGTGATGAACACCGCCACCGGCAGGGAGTACGCACTTGTCTCCTACGAGGTGAATTACTGCGGTCCCGACAGCTCCGGGCGGCGCTTCAGCGCCAGTGGAACGGAATCAAGCCGGGCCGCCGCGATAATGGCTATCGACCGCATAGCCAGGCAGCATCACTCCGGCATGATACTCCCCTCTGAGAACTGAGGAGTATCAGTGACTTATTGAACTCCCTTCATTTTCTGAGCGGACTTCAGTTACCTGGCAGATGCAATAGTCCCTCTACTGCTCTCTCTGCTGAGTATCAAGCATACGGGTGCTGGCAAGTTTCCTGCATAGGTGTATTCAAGGGGAGAAACCACAGCTTTACCTTGATGCTCTCCTGCGATATACTGAGACTACTGACAAACGGGTCAGGGAGGGGTTGAGATGCACCATCTAACAGGCGCTGGTCATCCACTTATTGAACACACTGCACCATATCATAAGCCGACTTCTGACTGCCGAGGTGGCAACTCATGAGGATCGCGATCACGGCAGACGCGCACCTTACATCCAGGGAGCAGTATCCCGGCAGATTCGAGGCGATGGAGGATATCTTTCGGCAGTCGGTCGAGATGGATATCAGCCAGGTCATCATAGCTGGTGACCTTTTTGACAGGGAGATGATCAACTGCTCTGAATTCGAGGAACTCTGTCAGTGCTTCCCCGGTCTCCATCTTCACATCATTCCGGGCAATCATGACACCGGGATATCCGGCAAGGCTGTGATCTGCCGTAACATCTCTGTCTACAGGGAACCGGAAACCGTCGACCTGGAAGATGCCACAATTCTCTTCGTACCCTACGAGGAGAACCGGATAATGGGTTCCAGTATCGCCCTGCAGGAAGAGTTTATAAAGGGCAGGCGCTGGGTGCTGGTGGGACACGGCGACTATCACGGCGGCATCAGGCAGAGGAATCCCTACGAACCGGGCACCTACATGCCCCTCTCATCGAACGACATCAGCAGGTTCGATCCCTGGAGGGTCTTTCTCGGGCACATTCACAAACAGACCGACCAGGGGAGAGTTCACTACCCCGGTTCTCCCTGCGGACTTGATATCAACGAGACGGGATACCGTCGCTTCCTTGTGCTGGATACTGCTGACGGCACTGTTACTCCATACACTATCGCCACAGATGTCATCTACTTCTCAGAGAGCTTCATAGTCCTGCCGGGCGACAGGGAGATAGAACGCCTCGAGAT
>JAOZQW010000177.1:4130-5269 GCA_029932015.1 Candidatus Fermentibacteraceae bacterium | reverse complement strand
AGGATTTGCAGCCACTGCAAGCAGCCGCATGAGTACACCGAGGAGGAGTACCTGAAGGCAGGTGTCGATCCCTTCGAAATGCAGGGATACACCACATATATGGGCACAGGCTGCGCTCACTGCTCCGGGTCGGGATACCGCGGAAGGATAGGGCTTTACGAAGTACTCTCGATTGATAAGAATGTAAGACAGGCGATAATTGACAGAGTGACCGCCGGGCAGCTCAGGGTAATGGGTGTCAAAAATGGCATGAGAACCCTGAGAATGGATGCTGTCGAGAAGCTCAAGGACGGCATCAGTACATTGGAGGAAGTCACGCGAGTTACCGCTGAGGATGACCCCGAAGTCCGAGAGGCCGCGATGGAAATAAAGACAAAGCAGGATAAGCGATCCGGGGAGGGGTATTCAGCCTGATGGTTATAAAGACACTACTCAAGGAGATGATGGAGCGGCGTGCTACGGATCTCCATCTGACGGTCGGAGCACCTCCGGTCATCAGAATCGACGGCGAACTGGAGCGGATGGAGTACGATCCGCTCACTGCCCAGGATACACAGAATCTGGTCTACAGTCTCCTCAAGGACGAGCAGAAGAAAAGGTTCGAGCTGGATAAGGAGCTTGATTTCGCATTCGGTATCAAGGGTCTTTCCAGGTTCCGATCCAATGTCTTTCTTCAGAGGGGCTGCGTGGCCTGTGCCATCCGATCCATCCCGCATGAGATTCTGAGTTTCGACGAGCTGGGTCTTCCACCGGCAGTGGGCATTCTTGCAGAGAAGAGACAGGGTCTTATCCTTGTCACCGGTCCGACCGGATGCGGAAAATCCACTACCCTTGCCTCGATAATCAGGAAAGTCAATTCAAACAGACGCTGTCATATCATTACCATCGAGGACCCTATCGAGTATGTCCACCATCATGACAAGGGCATCGTCAATCAGAGGGAGATAGGGCAGGATACCATGGGATTCGGGAACTCCCTCAGGTATGTACTGAGGCAGGATCCTGATGTTGTCCTGATCGGTGAGATGCGTGACCAGGAGACGATGTCGGTTGCCCTGAACATAGCCGAGACAGGGCACCTTACGATGGCCACTCTTCATACGAATTCCACATATGAGTCCATCAACAGGATTATCGAC
>JAOZQW010000177.1:0-4120 GCA_029932015.1 Candidatus Fermentibacteraceae bacterium | reverse complement strand
TCCCCGCCGAAGCCCAGGACCAGGTGAGGAGTCAGCTCTCTTTCGTCACTCTCGGTGTCATTACCCAGCAGCTGGTCCCCAGGGCAAGGGGAACTGGAAGAGTCCTTGCTTCCGAGGTGCTTGTCTGCACCCAGGCGGTCAAGGCCACCATCAGGACCGACAAGCTCCATCAGATATACGGTATGATGCAGGCAGGTCAGAAGCATGGTATGCAGACCATGAACCAGTCGCTTTTTGACCTTTACAATATGAAGGAGATCACCAGGGAAGTCGCCCTTGAACGGTCCTCCAAGCCACTTGAGCTTGAGCAGATGATCGTTACCGGGCGGGAGATCCTCTAGAATGATATTCACGGGAGGCGGCAATGGCTGAATTCTTGTGGCAGGGGACTAATAAGGCCGGCAGGGATCTGTCGGGGCAGATATCTGCCGTCAACAAAGCCGAGGCCGAGGAGCTCCTGACACGCAGGGGTGTTACGGTCACGAAGGTCAGGAGCAAGGGACTAAACCTCGATGCTCTCGGCACAATCGGCACTGGTATAAAGCCCAAGGACCTCGCAGCGTTCACAAGGCAGTTCTCGACAATGATCAATGCGGGTCTTCCTCTCGTAAAATGTCTGCAGATACTCAGCAGGCAGCAGCCGAACAAGATATTCGCGGAGGCTATCGCCGAAGTGAACTCGGATGTTGAAAAGGGAGGTACGCTCGCCGATGCCCTCGGCAAACATGACAAGATATTCTCAGAGCTCTATGTGAACATGGTCTCTGCTGGTGAGCAGGGCGGTATCCTGGACACCATTCTGGCCAGACTTGCCACTCACCTCGAGAAGTCCTCAGCGCTCAAGGCCAAGATCAAGACCGCCATGATGTATCCCGTCGTGGTCCTCATCGTTGTGATACTCGTGGTCCTGGCTCTGCTTCTTTTCGTCATACCTATCTTCCAGCAGATGTTCGATGACATCGGGGGAGAGCTTCCGGGACCTACACAGCTTGTTGTCAGCATGTCTGAATTCGTCCAGAACTACTTCCTCCTCATCATCCTTGGAACTGTCGCACTGATCGTTGCCTTCAAGATGTACTACAAGACGAACGGCGGACAGAAGGTCATCGATACCATCAAGCTGAAGATGCCCATCATCGGCCCCCTCAACAGGAAAATGGCTATAGCGAGGTTTACCAGGACACTTGGTACACTGATATCTTCCGGTGTAGCCATTCTCGATGGACTCAGCATCACCGCCAAGACATCGGGTAACCGCGTTGTCGCGGATGCCATCATGGAGGCAAGGGTGAGCATTTCCGGCGGAGAGAACATTGCCACACCTCTTGAGGCCTCCGGCGTCTTTCCAAGCATGGTGACACAGATGATCTCGGTCGGTGAAGAGACAGGCGGTCTGGACACGATGCTCATGAAGGTCGCAGATTTCTACGAGGAAGAGGTTGATACGGCCGTAGGCGGTCTCACCTCGACCCTCGAGCCTGTCATGATCGTGATTCTAGGCCTTATTGTCGGTGGCATCGTCATCGCCATGTATCTGCCGATCTTCGATCTTATCGGGACGGTCGGTGGAAGCGGTTGATAGACCGGCTTATCCCGGGATCATATAATCCCGCGGGAGAACTGGACGCAGGCCGGTTATCGCCGGCCTGAGGTCCAGGCGGTAAATGAGACTTATTGGAAGAAACAGCGCCGCGGCTCCTTCAGACAGAAGGAGCCGCGGCATTCTGAGTATGGGGCGACGCTCATGGCTGTTGGTCGGACGCTTCATCATCTTCGAAATGCTTGTCGCGCTCGGTATCATCTTCCTGGGATGGCACAGTGTAGGCAGGATATACGCTACCATCGGTGTGGCTGTGATCCTGATGATGCTGATAGACATGGTGCTGAGAAGGATCTATCCGGATCGTCGCTGGATCACCTGGCTCCTCTTCATCATAGATGCTCTGCTTGCCGCCATCGTAATACAGATGGCCGGTGGATTCGATGGGCCATTTGCCATCCTCTTTTTTCTCCATACCTTCGTTGCCGGGGCATTTCTCGGAGTAAGAGGTGGAGTGGTGATTGCGGTGCTGGACACATTCCTCATAGCTGCAATGGCCTTCATTACGATCTCAGGAACATTCCTGGTTGCCGGCAGTCCACTGGGAAAACTGCTGGAAACTCTTCCACGGGCAGTCTCATTCCAGTACTCGGGTCTCCTGGTGGCCATCAACGGAGGGTTCCTCATCCTGACCGGTCTTGTTTCCGGCTATTTGACTGAGCACATTACTTTTGAGCAGGGGAGAGTTGCCCTTGCCCTCGACGAACTTGGTAAGACAAGAGCCATGTCGAGACAGATTCTTCAGAGCCTTTCTGATGGAGTGCTCGTCATCGACAACGACGGGGAACCGATCAGTATCAACAGGTCCGGGCTGGAAGTGCTCTCACTTGCTGAGAACTGGCGACAGGATGTAACCGATACAGATGTCTATACAATTCTCAGGGGATATCAGATATCGGGAAGCATGCCTCCGGTCATCGAAATCAGTCTTGAAGACAGGGTGGTTGAATGCAGAATGGGTGTCTACCTGGACAATTCCGGCAATCCCGCAGGGGCACTTGTTGCCATGACTGATATCACCGAGACGATCGAACTCAAGAAGCGACTTCAGGAGCAGGAGAAGCTTGCCGTTGTCGGAAGGCTGTCGAGTACTCTGGCCCATGAGATCAGGAATCCGCTGGCTTCCATGAGCGGTGCGGCACATGTTCTTCGCATGGGAACCCTTGAGTGGGACAAGGCCGACAGAATGACCAGGCTCATCAGCAGGCAGGCACGGAGGATCTCGGAGATAATCGAAGGCTATCTGGAACTCTCCAGGTCGAGGATGACCCGCTACAGCGAGCCTGTCTCACTCGAATCGGTGGTCAATGAGGCTCTTGAGGTCGCGACACAGGGCTTCGGGTGGCAGGTAGAGATCGAATCGGTCATCGAGGGGAACATGATCGTACTTGGCAGTCAGTCCAGACTGGTCCAGCTCCTGACCAACCTCATCCGGAACAGCACAGAAGCACTCGAGGGAAATTCTTCAGGTGTCATTCAGGTCTCTGTGAGAAAGGGAGAGGATGAGGGAACGGCGGAACTCAGGGTAAGGGACAACGGTCCGGGGATACCCGCCGATATACTCGGGAGCATAAAGGTTCCTTTCTTCACAACGAAGAAGGAAGGAACCGGTCTGGGACTCTATGTCGCCAGGCGCGTTGTTGACGACCACCAGGGGAACCTTACTATCAAGAGTGCTCCCGGAGAGGGTACTGCGGTCATTATTCAACTGCCACTTGCCCCTCCTGACATGGCTGTAGCAAGAACCGGAGGGCCATATGATGGATAAACGCCTTTCAATAATGATCGTGGACGATGAAACAGCGATGCTCGAATGGCTCTCCATACTGCTGGAGCAGCATGGATATCTCGTCAGCTGTTTCTCCAACGGTGAGAAGGCGCTCGAAGCGGCGAAAGAGGATATCCCGGATGTTATTGTCGTTGACGTGAAGATGCCGGGCATCGGAGGGCTGGAAGTGCTCTCCCGAATCCGTGAGAGGGAGCCGGACATCATCGGCATCGTCATGACAGCTTTTTCCAGCGTCGATTCCGCGGTTGATGCAATACGAAAAGGTGCCTCCGATTACCTCATCAAGCCTTTCGAAGTAGATCAGCTTCTTGTGGCCATAGAGAAGGCCATCGGTCAGCAGAAGATCAAACGTGAGAACATCGACCTTAAGAAGAAGGTTCGTCACAGATTCAGTATCGAGGGCATCATCGGGAAATCCAGACCCATCCTCGATCTGCTCGACAAGGTCCGCCTTGTAGCTGATAAGGAAAGCACCATCCTGATAACGGGTGACAGTGGTACGGGCAAGGAGCTTATTGCCAAGGCCATCCACTACAGCAGTTCCAGGGCCGACAGCCCCTTCTTTGCCGTGAACTGCGGAAGTTTCACTCACAGCCTTCTCGAGAGTGAGCTCTTCGGTCACATGAAGGGTTCATTCACGGGAGCTCATAAGGATAAGGAAGGACTTCTTGTGGCTGCCAGGGGAGGAACTTTCTTCCTCGATGAAGTCGCGGAGCTGGACAGGGAACTCA
>JAOZQW010000176.1 GCA_029932015.1 Candidatus Fermentibacteraceae bacterium | reverse complement strand
GTCCCTGTCCAGGAGCTGCTCGATGTACCATCTTGTGTTCATCAGACTGAGATTGCTGACGATCACATCCCTTCGAACGCCCAGTACTCCCTGCGCGAACCAGAGAGGGAATGTGTCGTTATCTCCATTTGTGATCAAAACCGCACCCTCGGGACAGGTTTCGAGCAGGTTGATGCCGTAATCCCTGGCAAAATACGAGTTTGATCGGTCACACCTGTGGTAATTCACAGCAAGTGATATGGCTGGTATTGCCAGAAGGAGCCAGGCGAGCCTGCCTCGGGAATGCGTGAGGTCTTTTATCGCAGAGACGAGTCCAATTCCGGAAAGCATTGCGAAGAAAGCAAATGACGCACCGAAGAAGTAATCCCTTTCGCGAACTTCTCCAAGGGCAGTACCCTCGTCACCCGTCTTGAAGTTCAGCGCGAAGAAGATGAAGAGGAACGATGACATAAGGAAAAGCAAAGCTATGAATACAAGCAGTCGGGGCTTCTTCATCCCCAGTACCGCCAACCCGTAAAGGGCGCCAAATATTAGTATCACCTTGAGTATCATTGAAGCGGCGGGGCCGGCACTGTCACCGACTATTCTGTCCCAGCCATCATCAACTCTGCCGGATTGCCAGGAGAGATATTCAAGATAGAGTCCCCCCTGATCGAGAAGAGGCCCCTTCCTGTCAAATATGGAAGTATGACCGTACTGCTCTCTCGAAAGGGCTTTCTCGAAGGCTTCCCAATGAGATGGATCCGTCTCGTTTATCTCGGGATGCTGTACCGCCCTGAGCGGCATATAAAGATGTACGCTGAAGGCAAGGACAACGAGACCGAACATAGTGAGGATGAACCAGGATCGCTTCCAGATGCTGCTTCGTTTCCTGATGAGTGCCCAGTAGAGATAGAGGAGGAGTATCGGTGGCCCGGTTACGAATGAAACACTGCCGTGGTTCCCGATGGCCAGTATTATGAGGTAGGCAATAAGCAGAAGATATCTCGCCTCTCCCCAGCCGCCCCTGTCGGTACGCATGGGATCCCGCTCCCTCTCACCATACTTCGCGAGCCAGCAGTCGAAGGCCCAGAGGATGATGAATGTCAGGAGCAGCGCGGTGGCGTATG
Source organism: Candidatus Fermentibacteraceae bacterium (assembly GCA_029932015.1). Classification (GTDB taxonomy): domain Bacteria; phylum Fermentibacterota; class Fermentibacteria; order Fermentibacterales; family JCC-6; genus JAOZQW01. Next base: position 4,182 of record JAOZQW010000176.1, on the reverse strand, counting down.
TCTCCGAGGCGTTGCTGTTCCTCCAAACTGAGTAGCTGAAAGCGGCTATGAGACCGGAAAGGACAGACATCGGTCTGTACCAGGACGGAGCGTACCCGATCCTCTGTCCCCATCTCTGCATGAGTCTGGCCAGTATCCCGATGGAGACTGCACCAGCCAGGGCGCATAGGAGATTGACTCTTGCCGCGATAGACGGGATCATCGAGAAGAGTATGGTGCTGAACCTGCCCAGAAGTACGAAAAGCGGTACACCCGGAGGATGGGGGATCCCTGACGTCCAGGAGCAGGTAATATACTCTCCACTGTCCCAGAAACTTACGCTGGGAGCCAGTGTAATTATAAAGACAAGCCCCGCAATCGCTGCGGTCGCTAGTGCGATCAGTCTGTCCGTCCTCAGAATACTGCCTGGATTTGTGCTCCGCTCAGTCAATCTTCCCCCCTGGGATGAGCCTTCCGATAGGCATCTCTCAATCTCTCCCTGCTCAGGTGTGTATAGACCTGAGTAGTAGAGAGGCTGGCGTGTCCTAGCATGTCCTGTACCGCGCGGAGGTCCGCGCCATTGTCAAGCAGATGAGTGGCAAAACTGTGCCTGAAGGAATGAGGTGTGGCACCCGCCGCCCTCGCCGCTCTGCTGACACCGTTTGCAACAATACGGCGGATATCTCTCGGGTCAAGCTTTCTACCCCTGACACTGACAAAAAGAGTTCCGGGATCTGAGCGCTCAATTAGGAATCCAGCCCTGAGAGATATCCAGTTCTTCAACCTCTCAAGTGTAAGCGCAGGCACGGGTACTATCCGCTCTCTCCCGCCCTTTCCGAGAACCTTTACAAGAGCCTGCTCGACATCGAAATCTGATCGCGCCAGCAGGGCGCATTCGCTTGCCCGTAGACCGGAACCGTAGAGAAGTTCCACTACTGCCCGGTTCCTTGTGCCGAGAGGAGTCGAAGTATCATAGCTCTCCAATACCTGCAGGACTTCAGTGACACTGAGAAAGCCCGGAAGTCTGCCGGGTACCCTGGGCATTGCGATGAGAGCAGCAGGATTGGCATCGAGTCTGCCGGTCTCGAGAAGCCAGGCACCGAAACTCCTGAGAGTGGAAACGAGTCTGGCAAGTGATCTGGGATCAAGTTCTCTTCCGGCCTCTGCCCTCAGGAAACTCCTGAGGGAGCTCCTGGTGAATACTTCCGAGATACAGTGCGGTTCGGGAGAAAATCTTGCGGAGAAGCGGGTCAGATCCCCCCTGTAAGCCCTGAGTGTGTGCTGGGAGAAGCCGCGTCCGTGTTCAAGATCCTCACAGAATGATTCAATGATCAGTCTGAGATCTTCTTCCGGCATCGGGGGCAGAACGTTCCCTTCTTCCGCTTTTCGAGGAGCGGATAACCGCATCTCGGACAAATGGTATTGACAGGGGTGTTCCATAGTGCGAAATCGCAATCGGGATAGCTGCTGCAGGAGAAAAATGTACGGCCTTTCCTGGTCCTCTTCTCTACAAGCTCACCACCACAGTTCTCTTCTGGACACTTCACACCAGTGGGAACAGGTTCGGTATGCTTGCATCCGGTTCGGGAGCAGCTGAGGTATCTGCCGAATCTGCCTGTTCGAATGAGAAGGTCACTCCCGCAATCGGGACAGCTTCGACCGCTGAATGCCTGCGCTTTATCCTCATCAAGCGGTCTGGAATACTTGCACCGGGGAAATGAAGTGCAAGCCAGGAATTTCCCGAATTTGCCCCATCTCACCAGAAGCGGGGAGCCGCATTCAGGACATTTCTCTTCCGTTGATTCCTGAAGTTCACCCTTCACTTCGTCGAGATTCCTGTTTGCTGCCTCCAGAGATGATTCCAGCGGTCCGTTGAGAAGCTGGAGCACCTCTTCGTAGGTAGCAGAGCCACCTGCGATCGAATCGAGCAGATCCTCCATTTTTGCGGTAAAATCCATCTCGAACATATGCGGGAACATTCTGACGAGAAGACGAACGACTGTAGTACCCAGTTCGGTGGGTCTCAGTACCCTTCCATCCTTCTCTACATACTTCCGTGAATGGAGAGTTTTTATTGTCGAGACAAAGGTCGATGGCCTGCCGATACCTCTCTTCTTCATCTCCGTTACGAGCCTTGCTTCAGTGAACCTCGGAGGAGGAGCAGTGAATTTCTGTTCCGAATCGAGATTGAGAAGCTCCAGTTTGCCTTTATGAAGGTCGGGAAGCGGCTGCTCCGTTTTGAGCGAAGACGGATCAAGAACGCTCCAGCCCTTTTCGACTATCCTTTCACCCGAGCACTTGAACTCAAGCCCGGCACAGGAGACGGTAACGGTAGTCTTTTCGACCCTGCAGTCCTTCATCTGTGTAGCCGCAAAGCGGTTCCAGATCAGTCGATACAGAGTGGCCTGCGGTCCGGTAAGGTGCGCCTTGGCCTTCTCAGGTGTCATTGAGATGCTGACGGGTCTAATCGCTTCGTGAGCGTCCTGTGAACCCTTTCCGCTGCGGTATCTTCTGGGTTTGGGATGCAGTGCATCATCTCCGAATCGAGAGGTTAGATAATCCCTGCATTCCTTGAGGCCATCCGCGCTAATCCTGACGGAGTCAGTTCTCATATAGGTTATCAGCCCCTGGCGCTCGCTCTTCCCGAGGTCGATGCCCTCGTAAAGCTCCTGTGCAAGCTTCATGGTTCTCGCTGGAGAGATCGTGAGTCTGTTAGAGGCTGTCTGCTGAAGTGTGCTTGTGATGAAAGGCGGAGGTGGCTGGAGGGAGCGTATCTTTGCTTCAGGGGCTGAGGCGTCCCACACTTCGGAGTGCTCCCTGGCCCTGTGGACCACTATTGCCGCATCCTCCTCTGAATGAGGTGCGGTTGCCGGTTTGTCCGACCGCACGCCATCTATCCTGGACAGTGTGGCGGAAAACTCGATGCCGTCCTGCCTGAAGAGACCGGTCAGCAGCCAGTACTCGACCGGGATGAAGGCTGTGACCTCATCTTCGCGCTCCTGGATTATCCTGAGTACTACTGTCTGAACCCGTCCGGCAGTCTTGCCCTGGCCGATAACTCTTCCCAGCCAGTTAGTTATTTTGTACCCGACAAGCCTGTCCATCACCCTTCGGGCAAGCTGAGCGTCAACAAGCTGCATATCAAGAGCGTCCGGGTGCTTGAGAGCCTGAATGACCGTATCCCTGGTGATGGCATTGAATCGCAGTCGTCTGAATGTGCGGCCATCACCTTCAAGGATCTGAGAGAGATGCCAGCAGATGGCCTCGCCCTCCCTGTCGGGGTCACCGGCGAGGTAGATAGTATCGAACTTCGCAGCTGCTTTCTTGAGTGCGGCCACTGTTTTTCTCTTGTCCATGGGAATACTGAATCTGGGCTTGAATCCGTCCTCTATGTTCACTGCGAGCGATTTCTTGTACAGGTCTCTTATATGACCGTAGGAAGCCATTATCTCATAATCATCACCAAGATAGCTTTTGAGACTGCTGGCTTTTGCCGGGGATTCAATGATAACCATCCCCCGGCCTGACCTGCGTTTAGCTTTCTTCACTGCCATCAGTTCTCCATAGTGCAAAAGAGTGTTAAATCCGCCGGGCCGAAATCAGAGTGCAGGCGCTAATCAGCGACCGTCTCTGCTTTACCCGGGAGAACGATCCATCAGTCCAGTTCGAGCATCCAATCCCTCACTGAACCGGAGAGAGTAACCCAGCTGTCCCCGGCAATGCCCTGCTTGTTCAGGATGAACCCCGGACTGGTGGACTCGCCGAGTGTACCGAAAGAACCCGATACAAACGTGAATATCTCATAGGGATGGTAATCGCTCTGGAGATAGTACATCACTATCTGATCTACCGTAGTAGAGTCCAGGAGCTGCCCGAGTCCGCTGATGAAGGCGGTTCTCTCTTCCAGCGGTTCGGGATGGAGTATCGAGATGACGATAACGTCGTTTCCGCTATCAGTCCTGATAAGGGATATCCCTTCTGTCTCGATATCGCAATCAGCTGATATGCAGCCCAGCGGGTACGAGAGATACCCAAGTGAATCTGCGAGGACATCAATATCCTGTACAGGAGAACTGAACAGGAGAAGCGGGGATATCATCTCATCAGGAGGTTCGGCATCTTCCGGGAGCTGAAGGTCCCGCAGAGAGTGAAGAAGGGAATCAGGGATGGATAGCACGATAAGATTGCTGTCCACAGCAATGA
>JAOZQW010000175.1 GCA_029932015.1 Candidatus Fermentibacteraceae bacterium | reverse complement strand
GTAGCAGCCTGCCTGAGAGGATCGCTGTTCTGGGTGCCGGATTGACCGGGCTCAGTGCCGCAGACCTGCTCTCCGAGCGAGGCAGGTCGGTAGTGGTTCTTGAGAAGGAAGACGGTCCAGGCGGACTGGCCTCGACCGTTCGGAAGGGCGCCTTCCACTTCGACTATGGTCCTCACCGCTTTCATACGAAAAATCCTGATCTGCTCGATCTCGTGGCAGGACTGCTTCCGGATGAGCTTCTCGAGCTGGAGCGTCTGAGCAGGATACGGCTGCTTGACCGCTACTTCATGTATCCGCTGGCTCTTGGAAATGTGCTGCGCAGGATGCCCCTTCACAGCGGCGCAGGAATGATGCTGAGCTACATAGGTGAACAGATCCGTAACCTGTTCCGCCCGAGGGAGGATGCGGATTTCGAGGGATGGGTCGTAAGGAGATTCGGCAGGAAACTGTATGACCTTTACTTCGGACCTTACACTGAGAAGCTCTGGGGATGTCCGGCGAGTACTCTGTCGGCGGATTGGGCCAGTCAGAGGATAACCGTCCCCGGGCTTTCCGGACTGATCAAGTCCACCCTCTTCCCATCCAGAGAGCAGGTCAGGAGTCTCGTCAGCACTTTCAGCTATCCGCAGGGGGGTATCGGACGCATATGCGAATCACTTGTGGACAGATGCACCTCAAGGGGCGTTTCTCTCCATTATGGAGTCAGACCGCTGCAGATCACCAGACTTCAGACGGGAGGTTTTGCCATAGAGACAGGGCAGGGCACTCTCGAAGCGGATGCCATCGTGAACACTGTCCCCGTCGGGGACTTCGTACGGCTCCTGTCTGACCCTCTGCCTGAAGAAGTGATGAATGCTGCCGGGGAACTCCGATTCAGGGCGATCGTCTTCGTTACGCTAAAACTCTCCACCAGGATCGAAGCAGCAGATCACTGGATATATGCCCCTGAGAAATGCTACCTCTTCAACAGACTCTCAATCCCTGAGAATTTCGATTCGAACTGTTCGGAGTCCGGTTCTCAGGTGGTCTTTGAATTCACATGCGATGAGGGCGACGATATCTGGAAGGGCGAAGTTGATCTTATCGAGGCTGCTGTCAGCGGCGGTGAGAAGCTTGGCCTGTTCTCCAGGACTGTAGTATCCTCGAACATGATCTCACGGCAGGCACATGCCTATCCTGTATACGACATGGATTATGCCGGGAGGGTCGCCACCGTACTGGACTCCATAGATGCCCTTGATGGGATAGTGACATGTGGCAGGCAGGGTCTTTTCCGCTACAATAACATGGATCACTCCATCGAGATGGGCAGGTTCGCGGCGCTTGAACTGCTGGGGGAGGATTCGGTCAGGAAGCGGTTTTCCTGGACATCGGACACCTGGGCCGATGGCTGACCGCAGCAGATCAAGGTTATTCCTCGCTTTGCTGGTGGGCATCCCCGGATGCCTTTTCTTCATTCTCTCGATAATAAGACCTGTCTGCGGTGACACCTGCGGTTTTGCTGACCCGATACTTTCCGCTACATGTCACCAATTGCCGTCTCGCAGTCTCCATCTCCCGTGGGGTATTTCGGGACTCTGTGCCAGATGCACCGCCTTCTGGCTGGGGCTTGCCCTCGGCGCACCTTTACTCTACTTCGACCTTCTGCGGATGCGGAGACCACCGTTCTGGACCGGTCCAATCCTGATCCTGCCGCTTGTCATCGATGGTGTCCTTCAGGCCTCGACCGCATATACTAGTGGAAATCTCATCAGGGGAATTACCGGGCTTCTTGCAGGGCTGGGAATTGCAGTGATGGCACTGGGTGGAGTTCCTGAGCGACTCACGGGGATGGGTGCCGGAAAAGCACGATAAGGATCAACTGACTCTTCCCAGATTCATATTCAGTATAAGTCCCTGCCGGGAAGATCGCACTGGTGGAGCACGGGTCGCCTGCACTCATTATCCCATAGGGGTATATTCCGAGGAAGGGGAGGTTCAAATGTATGAAGAGTCGATATTCCATGTCTCTCTTGACAGGGTTGAGGAGGGGATCGGCGTTCTCATCACCAGGGAGGGTCACACCTGGCTGCTGCCGGGGGAACTCCTGCCTGCTGACTCCGCCGAGGGGGACGTTCTCAAGGTCACTCTTCAGGTAGACAAAGAGGAAACCGACCTGCTTGCCGGAAGGATAAGGGACCTCCAGGCAAGGCTTCTCGAACGCACTGCCAATAAAGATAATAAGGGAACATAACACTTATCTATAGTTATGGGGACACGACGACCATGATCGATGGCCGAGAAGGAAGACTTGTTACCCCTATCAGCAACCATGTCATCGATTCCCGTGACATGCACTGCGTTGCGTGTCACATTGGAATCGATTCCATGATTGCGTTGCAGGAAGAAAAATCGGATGGCTGAGTTATGAGTACTGACAGTGTTGGCAGACTTGTACTTGTTGCTACCCCCATTGGCAATCTAGAGGATATGTCCCCGAGAGCCGCCCGCACCATCGCGGAGGCTGATGCGGTGATGGCCGAAGATACAAGGCGGACGGGAAAATTCCTCTCATCCCGCGACCGTCTCTACAGTTATCATGAGCACAACTCAACCGGTAGACTGCCTCAGATACTTGAATTTCTCAAATCGGGCGAAACAGTTGCGCTCGTTTCCGATGCCGGCATGCCTGGGATCTCAGATCCAGCATTCCGCGCAGTGCGTATGGCTATCGAGGAAGGTTTCACCATTGAGGTCATTCCCGGTCCATCCGCAGTCGTCACGGCTCTTGCAGGCTCCGGACTTCCGGTGGGAAGATTCGCTTTCGAGGGCTTTCTTCCAGCTAAGAAGGGGGCCAGGAAACGCAGACTGACAGAGGTTTCGGATTACAGCGGCACGCTGATCTTCTTCACCGGTCCGCATCATCTTCTGCGCGATCTTGCCGAGATGGAGGAACACCTCGGAGACCGATCGGCCTGTGTTGCCAGAGAGCTCAGTAAAGTGCATGAGGAGTATGTCAGAGGAACCCTCTCGGAATTGGCGCAGCAGTTCGCGGATCGCAGGATCCGCGGTGAAATAACATTGGTTGTAGAAGGCTCAGGAAGCTAGACTCTACCCACGAGTTTGATTGACGGGTAGGGGTTCCTTACCTATTTTACCATGCTTTGCTGAATTGGCTCAGGAGGAATTTTGAACTGGAATATTTTTCGGACGAACGGCAGGAAACTGCTTCGCCCTCTGGTCAGCCTTCTGGCCCATTTGGGGGTGGGACCATCTGCGGTGACGGTCTTCGGCCTCCTTGTTACGGCATGCGCTGCATGGCTCATATGGGGAGCTAACTACCTCATCGGGTCAATAGTTCTTTTTGTCGGCAGCATCCTTGATGCAGTCGACGGGGAGCTTGCGCGGAAGCAAGATGTTGTCAGCAAGTCGGGAGCCGTGTTCGATTCGAGCTGTGACCGGATAGGTGAGACACTGCTCCTCGCAGCTCTCCTTGCCGGGAAAGCCGGGGCGGCTCATAATGTGATTGTATATCTTGTACCGGCTGCCCTGGGCGGTTCGTACATGGTTTCGTACGTTCGTGCGAGAGCTGAGACAGTTGGTATAGAGTGCTCGGTAGGGCTCTTTACAAGAACGGAACGTCTAGTTCTTCTGATAGCCGGGCTTCTTGGCGCAGCCATATGGGATGAGAGAGCGGTGGTTGCCGTTCTCGCGGTGCTGGCAGTCGGTACCTGGTTCACAACCGGCCAGCGCCTGGTAAAAGTATTCAGGGACGGACGGGGAGTGCCGCTGGACGGACACTGACCCGTCTTCGTACCAATTGCGTGATATCACGCACATCAGGGAGGATCCGTAATGTCGAAGAAGAAGGTAAGGGTAGCAATCATCGGTGTTGGTAACTGCGCAAGCAGTCTTGTGCAGGGCGTCGAGTACTACAAGGACGCTAAAGAGCAGGATCGTGTGCCCGGCCTTATGCATGTGAATCTCGGTGGCTATCATGTTTCTGATGTGGAGTTCTCCGCAGCTTTCGACATTAATGTAACCAAGGTCGGCAAGGATCTCAGTGAGGCTATCTTCGCCGACCCCAACTGTACGGTTAAGCTCTGCGACGTTCCCAACCTGGGTGTCCCCGTACACCGGGGCATGACTCACGACGGTCTCGGCAAGTACCTCAAGGAAGTTATCGTGAAGGCCCCCGGATCCACATCCGACATCGTCGGTATCCTCAACGATACAAAGACCGATGTTGTTGTCAGTTACCTTCCCGTAGGCAGCGAAGAGGCTACGAAGTGGTATGTCGAGCAGATACTCGAAGCCGGATGCGCCTTCGTCAACGCCATTCCAGTCTTCATAGCGAGGGAGCCCTACTGGCAGAAGAGATTCCGGGACAAGGGTCTTCCTGTACTCGGCGATGACATCAAGAGCCAGGTCGGCGCCACTATCCTTCACCGCGTCATGACCCGCCTCTACGAGGACAGAGGGGTCAGGCTGGACAGAACCTATCAGCTAAATGTCGGCGGCAATACGGACTTTCTCAATATGCTTGAACGTGAGCGCCTGGAGAGTAAGAAGATATCCAAGACCAATGCGGTCACTTCACAGCTTCCAGGTGGTCTTGCTCCGAGGAACGTGCATATTGGTCCGAGCGATTATGTACCCTGGCTGGATGATCGTAAGTGGTGCTACATCCGCATGGAGGGCACCAGCTTCGGTGATGTTCCCCTGAACATTGAGGCCAAACTGGAAGTTGTGGACAGCCCCAACTCCGCAGGTGTTATCATCGATGCCGTCAGATGCGCAAAACTGGCTATGAACAACGGTCTCAGCGGTGCCATGGAAGCTCCGTCCTCCTATTTCTTCAAGTCACCTCCTGTCCAGTACTACGATGATCAGTGCAGAGAAATGACTGAGCAGTACATCGCTGAGTACGGCAGGAAGGAGGCCGAGAAGGTCTCCGATAAGAAGTCGAAGAAGTAAGGGTTTTGTCCCCCGACATCATCGGATCCACAGGATCCTTCATTACCTTCGAGGGGGTTGAGGGAGCCGGTAAGTCATCCAGATGCACGGCGCTGATCGAGGCACTGGAAAATCAAGGGATCAGCGCTGTTCATACTCGGGAACCAGGAGGTCCGCCGGCTGCCGAGCGAGTGCGGGAAGTACTCCTCGATCCTGATCTGGAAGTTACTCCGCTCACAGAGCTCATGCTATATCTCGCTTCCAGGGCGGCGAATGTTGATCTGGTGATACGGCCTTCACTGGAGGAGGGAACTCCGGTGATCTGCGAGCGTTACTCCGATGCGACACTTGCTTATCAG
>JAOZQW010000484.1 GCA_029932015.1 Candidatus Fermentibacteraceae bacterium | reverse complement strand
ACTCGTTCACAAGTGGATGACCCTTCCTGTTGGGCACGAGTCCGGAGAGCAGGAAGATCACCTCTCCGGGTTCAAGCGTCCCCTGCAGGGAAATGATGGGGGCTTCATGCCTTCCGAATGCGGCCATAAGTCTGTCGTTCACCCAATCGAGGACGGGATTCAGGGGCCAGAGGTAGCTTACTTCCGGCCAGGCGGTCTCCTGCTTCCTGCAGTTGACTATCTCCTTCTGTATCGCTTCTATGTTTTCTATCAGAACCAGGTCGTCCTTGTCAGGAAAAGCCTCTGCGGGAAGGAATCTGAAGCGCTGCCTGAGGTCGGGAGGGGGAGAGAGGTCGATCCGCTTCTCTTCTCTGTAGTGTTTGTACTTAATCCGCTCTGACTGACAGAGATGATCGAGAGCTGATCTGAGATAGCTGAAGTTGCTGCTGTAGAAGGAAGGGAGTCGGCCTATTCTCTCCCTGACCTGCTCGCCTACAGGCGGGGGGACATGACCAAGGAGTACGGCAAGGGGGTCGAATGCCCGGCCTTCCTCCAGCTGCTCGTCGAACTCATCAGCGGTTATTCCTGCTTCAATAGCCCTTGCGGTGATCTTCTCTTCTTCGGGGATGTCGTATGCATGCATGAAGGATGCAGGATCTCCGATGTTCCTGACCGCCTGCTCGTCCTTCTTGATGAGGAGTTCGAGGATTCGTGTATCGCCACGTATTTTGGAGTTATCGCTCTCTGTAATGAGATACCAGATATGCGGCTCTTTCGTCTGGCCGTATCTGTCTATCCTGCCGTTGCGCTGCTGGAAGACCATTAGTGACCAGGGGATGTCGAAGTGTATCATCCTGTGACAGAGGTAGTGAAGGTTGATTCCCTCCGAAGCTACATCTGATGCAATGAGAAGCCTGACGCTCGCCTCTTCCCTGCCGAAGTCCTCGACAATTCTCTGCTGGTCGATGTCTGACATGCTACCGTACAGGGTCGCAGTCCTGCCTTCCTTAAGCCCGAGGTCCTTCGGAAGATGCTCCTCGAGGAATCTGAGGGTTTCTATCCTCTCGGTGAAGATGACGAGTCTGTCAGTGGTGTCCCTGCCTTTCCACTTCTCCTCGTCACGGATGAGTGAGAGAAGCTTGCCGTACTTGCTGAAATGCTTCGGTGATACGGCCTGAACTTTGTCCTGGAGAACACCGAGACTCTCTATATCGTTCTTCCATCTGGGGTCTTCAGTCTTCTCCAGCTTCCTGATTCGGTTCCGTACTGTATCGATGCAAGCCGCAGGACTTGAGAAAAGAGCTTTCTGCAGGGTGGTCTTGAAGAGAATGGCTCCGGACTTCCTCGAATCGAGTCTTGTGAACTCGGTCTCTGTCAGAGCTCTGAAAGCCTCTTCCTCCAGGGGTGAAGCGGATACCCTCTCCTTGGTGATCTTCCTCTCTCGGAAGGCGTCCTGCACCTGGTCCCTGATGTCCTTCTTGAAGCGCCTTATGAAGT
>JAOZQW010000483.1 GCA_029932015.1 Candidatus Fermentibacteraceae bacterium | reverse complement strand
TCAGGAGGAAAAGTGGATAAAAAGGCGATCCGGTCTCTGCGGCTTCCTATCGCTGAACTTCCCTTCAGGTCGGCAGGTCCGGGCATATGTGAGCGTGAAGCGTCAGGTCTTCCTCATCGACCTCAGAACCAGCTGGAAGGACTGGGGTTTCGACAGACTCTTCCAATGGGGAATGTCTCAAGTGCGCTGAGATCAATCGAGATATTCGTATAGATAGACGCTGTTGCCGAGGCTGTTCGATATCCATATCCTGCTGCCGTCGGGACTGACAGCGACACCGCTCGGATCGTTCCCGGATTCAAGGGTCGGTGCAAATATCAGATTCTCCGTATTGAGTACCGAGATCCTGTTCTCCCCATTCCTGACAAGCAGGAGTGTGCCTGTCCCCGGTATCAGAACTGCAGAGTCATAGAGCTGTCGTGTACGCTGCTCATCAGTGATCTGCCCATCCGAGAGCCTCAGGACAAACATCCTTGGGTCATAGTTCCTCCTTCCGAAGAGGAGCAGACTCTTCCCATCAGGAGAAGAAGCAATAAGCCTCATGGTCTCAGGCAGGTCCGAATACAGGGTACCCAGTGACATGTCGGAGAGAATTATCTCCTGGATCTCCTTCTTCGAGTCGTTCGCCACATAAAGACGCTCCCCGTCCGGACTCACCGCCATTATGGTGGGAGCCCAATCGAGATTGAAAACCGCCTCAGTGCTGTAATCCGATGTCCTGAAGATATGGAGGGCTTTGTTGTCGACACATCCCGCAAACACGAAAGCACCGTCAGGGCTGGACACCAAAGACATGATGCCCATATCCCTCGTATCCACGGTATGAGTGATACTGCTGGTTGAGGCGTCAATTACATAGATAAACGAATCCGGCCAGACAGAAACCCATATCTCACCTGTGCCGGCAACCGAAGTAACAAGATTCGGAATATTCTCCAATGGCAGCGTATCCACCGGTTCTCTTGCCATGGCTGAAACGACATAGATGCACTTGTTCTGCGGAGCAGGTACATACGCCAGACCATTAAGGTCAGAGATGGCGATCCCGCTTGGTCTTCCGGAAGCCGGAATGATCCTATCGAGGTGACTCGGGTAATCAGGATTTGTGTAGCCCGGGTCAGTCGGAGCATCACCGCATGAGGCAAGGAGAAGTGCAGTCAGGCAGATGGTCAGTGTAATTCGCAACATTTTCCTCACAATGATATGAGACAGGAACCATTGCAGATGCATCCCGGTTATTCTATCATACGCGAACAAAACAAACAACTTGTTTACGAAGGGATCCACATATGCAGAAGCTGTTCCTGATCCTGCTGATCATCTGTACTGCAGCCATGGCGGGAACTACCGGTCGGATCGCGGGAACAGTAACCGGCTCTGACGGCTCCCCCGCCATCGGTGCCAGCATCATCATCCCAGGAACTTCCATCGGGGCGATGACTGATATCAACGGTGAGTATATGATGCACAACCTCACA
>JAOZQW010000004.1:14244-18816 GCA_029932015.1 Candidatus Fermentibacteraceae bacterium | reverse complement strand
TCGGACGTGAGAGAGGGTCTTGCAGCGGTGATAAGTGTCAAGATCTCCGACCCGCAGTTCGAGGGTCAGACCAAGACCAGGCTCGGGAACAGGAGCGTCCAGGGTGCAGTCCTCTCGATGGTCAATAAGGGTCTCACGACTTTCTTCGAAGAGAATCCGGCCATTGCCCGGAAGATAGTCCTGAAGTGTCTTCTCAATAAGAGTTCCAGACAGGCGGCTAAGAAGGCACGGGACCTGACGCGCAGGAAGTCAGCCCTCGAGACAGCTTCACTTCCGGGCAAACTCGCTGACTGTGCCGTGAATGCACCCGAGGAAGCGGAACTCTTCATCGTTGAGGGAAATTCAGCGGGAGGCTCAGCGAAACAGGGAAGGAACAGGCACTTCCAGGCGATTCTTCCACTGAGGGGCAAGGTAATCAATGTCGAGAAGGCACAGCTCGAAAAGGTCTTGAGGAACAACGAAATAAGATCAATGATAACGGCAGTGGGCACAGGTATTGAGGAGGACTTCGCCCTGGAGAATCTCCGTTATCACAAGATCATCATCATGACAGATGCGGATGTTGACGGGTCTCATATCAGAACTCTTCTCCTGACCTTCTTCTACAGGCACATGCGGAAACTCATTGAAGAGGGCCATATCTTCATTGCGCAGCCACCTCTCTACCAGGTACGCAAGGGCGGAAAGGGCAAGTATGCCTACTCGGAGGGCGAGAAGGAGGTTCTGCTCAGGGAGATGGGCGATACAGGGATAATCGTGCAGAGATACAAGGGTCTCGGAGAGATGAACGCGGACCAGCTCTGGACGACAACGATGGATCCGGAGAACAGAATGCTGCTGAGGGTGAGGCTTGAGAACGCAATGGAAGCCAGCCACATCTTCTCAGTCCTGATGGGTGACGAAGTGGAGCCCAGACGGGATTTCATTCAGAAGCATGCGGCTGAGGTAAGGAACCTGGACATTTAGAGACCGGGAGTGCTCACTTGAAAGAAGATCAGGGCAGACAGAGCGATTTCATCGATATCGAAGAGGAGATGAAGCGCTCCTACATGGATTATTCCATGAGCGTGATAGTCTCCAGGGCTCTTCCCGACGCCAGGGATGGGCTCAAACCGGTCCACCGCAGGATCCTTTACTCCATGTTCGAGCAGAAACTGACTCACAGGAGGCCGTACAAGAAGTCCGCCGCCGTTGTCGGTGACGTTCTCGGGAAATACCATCCCCATGGAGACACCGCGGTCTACGATTCCATGGTGCGGATGGCCCAGGACTTCTCGCTGCTTCATCCGCTCATCGATGGCCAGGGCAACTTTGGTTCAGTCGATGGGGACCCTGCTGCTGCGTACAGGTACACAGAGGCCAGGATGGCGAAGATCGGCGAGGAGATGCTCAGGGACATCGACAGCGAGACAGTCGACTTCTCCCCCAACTTCGACGACAGGCTCAAGGAGCCATGCGTTCTCCCGTCCGGTATCCCGAACATGCTCGTGAACGGATCCTCCGGAATAGCCGTTGGAATGGCGACAAACATCCCGCCGCAGAATCTTAACGAGATAATCGAAGCATGCTGCCGCATTATCGAGGATCCGGATACTACTGACGAGGAGCTCTTCACCATCGTCAAAGGTCCCGACTTTCCCACAGGCGGCATAATCCTGGGACTCAGGGGCGTGAGGGAGGCCTATTCCACCGGAAGAGGCCGGATAAGGGTCAGGGGCAGGGTCGAGTCAGAGGAGACCCGGGCTGGCAGGGAAGCCCTTATCGTTACAGAGATCCCCTACCAGGTCAATAAATCGAAACTGATAGAGACGATAGCCGACCTGGTGAAGCAGAAGAAGATCACAGAGATAGCCGACCTGAGGGATGAGTCTGACCGCGAGGGAATGAGGATAGTAATAGAGCTCAAGCGTGGAGCGATGTCCGAGGTCGTACTGAACCAGCTTTACAAGCATACGACCCTCGAGAAGACTTTCGGCGCCAATATTCTCGCTCTTGTGAATGGAAGGCCTACAAACCTGAATCTCCGTCAGTGCATAGACTGCTATCTCGAGCACAGGCATGAAGTCATTACCAGACGAGTAGCCTACGACCTCAACAAAGCCCAGGAGAGGGCACATATCGTCCAGGGTCTGCTCAAGGCGCAGGAGAACATTGATGAGATAATAGCACTGATCCGATCCTCGCAGGACGCGGAAGAGGCACGACCGAGACTCATACGGGAATTCGGCTTCACACAGGTCCAGGCGCAGGCGATACTTGATATGAGGCTCAGACGACTGACAGGACTTGAGCGCCTGGAACTTGAAAAGGAATTTGAGGAGCTGCAGAACCTCATCAACGAGCTCAATCTCCTTGCTGCCGACAGGTCAAGGAGAATGGATGTAGTTGCGTCGGAACTGAGGGAGATAGCCTCCATATACGGGCAGGAAAGGAGAACGGCGATAGATCCCTTCGCTCCTGACGAGTTCGAGATGGAGGACCTGATCCCAGATGATCAAATGGTGGTTACCGTATCTCGAGAAGGCTATATAAAGCGCCTTTCCACTGATACTTACAGCAGTCAGCACAGGGGCGGAAAGGGTATTACCGGAGCCAAAACAAGGGAAGAAGATTCGATCGACCAGATATTCATCTCCTCGAATCACAGCTATATCCTTTTCTTCACGAACCAGGGAAGATGCTACTGGCTCAAGGTCTACCGGATACCGGAGGCCAGCCGGACCAGCAAGGGCAAGGCGATTGTCAACCTTCTTGACCTGAAGCCAGACGAAAGACCGGTTGCTCACGTTTCGGTGAAGAGCTTCGATGAAGATCGCTTCATACTGATGGCTACCAGCAACGGAGTGGTCAAGAAAACTTCTCTCTCAGCATACAGCCACCCGAGAAGGAACGGTATCTGGGCGATCAAGCTCGATGATGGCGCCGAACTCGTGGCGGCCTCCCTGACCAGCGGATCAAGCAAGGTCCTTCTTGCCCTGGGCAACGGCAAGGCAAATCGATTCCCCGAGACCGAGATAAGACCCATGGGCCGAAATACCAGGGGAGTTCGAGGAATAAGGATCGGGAAAGACGACAGAGTTGTCGGGATGGTTGCCATGGAGGAGCCCGGAAGTGTTCTGACCGTAACCGAGCGCGGCTATGGAAAGAGGAGTCATTCCGGGGCTTACCGGCTTACCCACAGAGGCAGCGGTGGAGTGATCAATATCAGGAATATTGAGAGAAATGGGAAGGTGATATCTCTGATGGAGGTATCACAGGAGAATGAACTGATCATGGTCTCTTCCAACGGTATGGTAATCAGGCTCCCGGTTGAGCAGATACGGGAGATGAGAAGAAATACAATGGGCGTCCGGCTTATGAACCTGCCAGAGAGCGACAGCCTTGTTGATGCCGCGGTAGTACAAGCGGAGTCTGAAGTTACTTCTCCCACAGAAGAGAAAGAAAGCAGCGAGGATTCGGAGTCACCGCAGGAGCATGGAACGGGGGACTGAGATAGCGGGCAGGACAGCATCGAGCATAGCCAGGAAGCTGGAGTTCTGGTCTCAGGAAAATTCCATCCAGTCTACGCCGATCCCTGAAGTCGCAAGGGTCTCCAGGCTGCCGGGCAAACCGTTCGATCCCAGCCTTATTCCTCAGAAGGATAAGGACAGGATCAATTCTATTGCACTGTTCCGGAACCAGTGGCCCCGCGCGGGAGATGCACTGGCAGTCCTTCTCGCGAACCTGAGGGATACAGAGGCCGGGGAGCTTCTTGAAAGCCTTTCTCACATGACCGAGCCCCCTCCGGTTGAGGAGGATTATGCGGTCAAGTGGTTCCAGGCGGTCAGGAATCTTCCCCCGAGTTCTTCCATAGTAGCAGTTCAGGAGTTTCTTCACCTCGGATGGACATGGAACCAGATAGGCCCAAGCACCGGCCTGGACCTCGAATCACTCCTGTCGCTCCTTTTCAAAGCGATGGAAGCCCTTTCCGAGGTCCCTGAGGACATCAGTCTTGCACAGAATCTAGTCAGAGCGGGATTCACATGGCCGGAGAGATTCGGATATATTCTCGAGAGGACCCGAACTGGCGGAGGTACAATAGTTCGAGCCCTCAACCGCGCGAAGGAACTCATGCCGGAGGCCATTCCCCAGGCCAGGTCCACTCTTGTCGACTTCGCGGCAGGAACCGGCTGGTTCCTGCTGGAAGAAGAGAACCTCCCCGTCTGGCGGGTTGTCGCCAGGAATGGAGAGGCACTCTACAAGAGGATCAAGGGTTTCACAGTACCCATTGAATCAATGAGGTTGCTTTCGGGCTTTCTGGGCGCACTCGAGTCCTCAAAGCAGCTGGAAAAACTGCTGGAGGACTTCATTCCCGTTGCAATTGAGCGGTTAATGGGAGAGATGCCGGGGGAAGTACTCGATGATGTGATGGTCAGGCTTTCCTCCAATGCGAAGGCAGCGCTCATAAGGCGAGTCGAACAGAACCTCTGTATGGACCTCCTCGCAATGACCCCACAGGTTTCCGATGCCCATGAATACGGGAGCGCGATAGTCAAACTGATGCTCTTTCTCGGTGGAGGAACAGCCAGACAG
>JAOZQW010000004.1:0-14144 GCA_029932015.1 Candidatus Fermentibacteraceae bacterium | reverse complement strand
CAGTCCTGGGGGATGTACCGGAGATGATCCTTCCCCGAAGCGGACGCTTCGCTCTTATTCTTTCTCTCCTTGATCATCATTACAGACAGCAGGTAATAGAGGGAGGAAGCTCTCAGTGGCTTTCCGCACTCGCTACAAGTACAGCAGGCACCGTGGACGAGGTGATCAGGTCTCTTGAAAGGATATCCGCAAGAGAGCATCGCAGCCGTTTCCTTGACAAGGTGGTGGCACCCCTGCTCGAAGAAACGGTAACTGATGATCCCATCTTCCCTGAGCTTCTTGCCACTGCAGTGCATACCTACTGTCAGGACATGACGATGGAGCAGCTTCGGACAGCGGAAGTAGTGCTTCTTCGGAAGCTGTTCAGGGCCGAAGACAGAAGCAGGGCTCTCGGGGCTACTATGGAGAAGCTGCTGAGCATACCGGGAATAGAGGAGAGCAGGGCGGGTGAGATCATCAGCGCCGCGAGGAGCCTCTGCGAGGTTCTGTCACAGCAGGCAGTATGGCTTGAGAAGAGCGGGCACGCCGTCTATTCACGGTTTTTAGCAGGAGGCCTGACCGCTTATGTAAGGACGCTGCTGGAGTATACGGATGCAGCAGAGCTGCTCGCAGGAGGCCTGGCAGAAGAACTTCTCACTACTATCATGCCATCTTCCGAGACATCCGATGCCACGGTTGCCATATGGCAACTGAAGACGGCAGCACTGTTCTTCGGCAGGATAATCCCTCTCTCTGCAGAGATACTTGCCGGACGCCCTGATATACTGGTACCCTATCTCAGGGAGATGGCTGCTCTTAGCATGAGTTCTGAGCACGGGGAGGCTGCTGGAGCACCGTTCCTGGCAGCGGCGGTACCGATCCTGGAGGACCGTCTTGTACTGGAGTTCGAACGAAAGCTGACTACTGACTCAGCGCTGGATGAAGTCCCAGCAGATATTGAGGGGTCTGTCCTGATGGCCAACTGGCGATCGGTCAGGAACAATGCCACTGCAATACTCAAACGGGCGGTGAAGAATCTCGGCCCCGTTATCTCCCGGAGAACCCACAGAAAGATACTGGTCAGGGAAGGCAAGCTGCTTGTAGAGGGATTACTCCGGAGCGGTCGAGAAGACCTCCTGCAGGGAACCGATCCTCCCGATTCCTCCCGCAGAGAGATCCTGAGACTGCGCAAGGCGGCGGGTGGGGTCGACCTTATCGCTGTATTCCATGCATTCGAGGGAGGGGATCAGAAGGAGAAGGCGAACTTCCCGGGGGCGGAGGGATTTTTCCGAAGCAGGAAAACCCCCCCCGGAGAGAACATGTGCCGTGTATGGAGAAAAGAGGTTTATTCGCCCCTCGAAAATGTACTTCTCGATATGGTAATGCTTTACTCCGACAAAAAGAGTCTTGCCGGCCTGGAACTGCTTATCGGTGACTTTGTCGAGATCATCAGTTTCCTGGGAGAGGATGATGAATTCAAGGCGACCAATCTGGTTGCAGCCCTTGAGCATTCTCTGTCAGTAGCGGAAGGCGGCGGCCTGGCCTCGATGACTGGCGCCGCCCGGAATCTCGACCGGAATATCTACAGGCTGCTCTGGCGTCGGAAAGCCACAAAAAAGACCACGGTTATCGTCGAAGAGATCGATGCCGGCAAGAAGATACTCAAAAGGCTGTTTGACAGAATGAGCGCAGAGGAAAGTGCTGGCGAGCAGATCCTGTTCGTGAAACGCTATGGACGCATATGCGTTGCGCTCGAAGGAAGCATCATGAGGCGCAAGCGGGGAGAGGCCAAGGCGATCCGGTCCGTCCTCGAGAATATGTGGCTCTTCAATCCCGCCATGCAGAGATCCGGATCTGTCGTGGAGAACGCAAGGGATGCTGTAGAGACCTATATCCAGTATTTCCGTGAGATGGGAGCAAGGACCGGTGCCGTTACCGCACCCGAGGCGGGAGCCATCAGCCTGGGAATGAGAAGACGCTACAGAGATAATGCCAGCACAGTCGCTATTCTGCTCAAGTGGACACAGGACCTCGACCGAGAGGAGCTGCTCGGACTTGTCGAGACACACCACATTCTGCTTGAGGCCGTCAGCAGGGACGTAGAGCTAATTCAAATGATGGATGATCTCTGGCCGGAGCCAGAAGCCCGCAAGTACATGAAAGCCATGCCGGACCATCCAGAGAAGCTCAGGGAACAGCTCCTCAGGATAGCTGGAAAAGCCGCGCCCGAGAGTTCAGGGCTCCGCTATATCTGATTCCCCCTTCAAAGAGCCTCATCAGATAGAAGTACTGAAGTAACACCCGGATAACTGCTTATTTGAAGGATCGAAGAGGTAGGGCATTGAACAACCTGCGCGGAGTCCCAGTCGAAAGTAAACGGATCGCGCTGATCACGACCGGCGGAACGATAGAAATGGCAAGCAGCAGCGGGGGCCTCAATCTAAATCCCGAGCGCCCCGTCCTGCCGGTCGGCAGAGATGTTATCCCCGCACATATCAATATCGATCATATCAGGTTCAGCGAGCTGCCCAGTCCTCAGATATCCCCCATTAAGATGGGAGAGATTTGCAGTCTGATAGATGAAGTGATTCGCAGTGGCAAGTATGAGGGGATCGTCGTGACTCACGGCACAGACACGCTCGAGGAGACCGCTTTCCTGGCTGATGTCTGGCTTGACTCGGATATCCCGATAGTATTTACTGCGGCGATGAGAAGCATCGACGAGATAGGGATCGATGGCCCGAGGAATCTCAGAGGAGCTCTTCTGACAGCGGCGACCCCTGAAGTTCATAAGTTGGGAGTTACTGTAGTTCTTAACGACGAGATACATTCAGCTGGAAGGGTCACGAAGACCTGCACAAGTAATCTCAGCAGCTTCAGTTCCCCCGGTTACGGTCCTCTGGGCTTCGTCGACCAGGACAGGGTACTCGTCCACAGGGCTCCTCTATGGCGGGTACATCTTCCGCCGGGAGCCCTCCGGATGAATCATGAAGTAGGGCTGCTCCGGGTTGCGGCTGGCTTCGGACATAGAGAAGTACACCACTGCATCGATGACGGATACACCGGAATAGTGATAGAAGCTTTCGGCAGAGGGAATGTTCCCCCTCTGGTGGTGGAGGTAGCGGAGGAGGCTTCCTCCAGAGGTGTAATAATATGTGTGACAAGCAGATGCTACATCGGGAGGGTTCTCGGAGTATATGGATACGATGGCGGAGGCGCTGATCTCGAAAAGCGTGGTCTGATACTGGCCGGGGACATGCAGGGACATAAGATGAGACTCCTCCTCATGGCCTCGCTGGGAATGGGTCTATCGAAAGGCAGGATCGAGGAACTCCTTGCGAGCCTCTAAGCGTCTGATGTTTGTTGACACTCAAGCGGGCATACGGGTAGTTTACGAACTACGGCAGAGGAATTGGCTGGAGGGAAATGCAGTCTGACAAAGGCTTCACGGCATATTTCATTTCCCACAGCGGCAAGACGCACAGGAAGCTGGATATAAGCGGGTGGAAACTCATCCTTCTGAGGGCGGGACTCGCCTTCATGGTAATTCTGTTTGCAGCTGCTGTAATTGTTACAGCTCTCGGACTTATGACCGCTGGTGAGTTGACGGGCCTGAGAGAGCAGGTTTCGCGGTTGCAGGATTCTCTCACCATCGGGATATACACGGATGCCAGACTGAACATCATAGAGGATCAGCTGGAGCAGATACTGGCCGACAGGATTCTGATAGAGAACATGGCTGGTCTTCTGCCGCCGGACAGCGACACTCTACCGTAAGTCGCGAGATGAACAGGGAGATGCAGAAGCGAACGTCCAATCCATTCCATACTTTTCTTTGGCGTTTGCATCAGGGTATTAGAAGATGGTCGAGGAAGCAGGACTTGCGAGTGCAGACTCCCGTGGCTCGGGGACATGCAGCCCCATTTGCGTGACCCCGACAGGGCGGACATATGCTCGAGCATAACGCAGCAAACGCAGTAATATGCGTTGTCGCAGTAGGATGCTGGTGATAAATGCGGACAGTTAAGGAAGTCTCAGCTGCCATGGATTCCATACTTGGTTCGGGAAGCGTATGCACAGGTTCCATCAAGGTTGATGGTGGTCTGCGCGTAGATGGCAATGTTGATGGGGAGGTCTTTGTTTCCGGCACCCTCACTGTTGGTCGGTCTGGTGTGATAGCGGGAGATGTGACCGTGGGGCAAGCTGTGGTCGGAGGGACTATCCGCGGAACGGTCAGGGCCGAGCAGCAGCTGGAACTACAGAGCGGCTCGAGGCTCGAAGGAGATATCTATACTAACTCCTTGATAATAGAGGACGGTGTCTTCTTTGAAGGACAGTGCAGAATGGCCGGAGCCCCCGGCCCTGAGGAGTCCTGATTGTGGAAAATGTGGATAAGTTCGGAAGAATGTGGAAAACTCATTATAATGTTGTGACACAGGGAGATAACGAAATCACTTAAAGTAGTTTCGTAAGTTGTATCCACAACTGTAACTGGCATGGCGGTATACCCGTGCCGTCACATCCGAACCAAATTGAGACGTTAACGGCGATGCCGCTGGACAGGGTTCCTGTCCAGACATGCCGGACCCCGGAAGAATCGAAAGGCTGGTAATCGATGCCGGAGCTAGGTACTCTCCGCGAAGCTGAGGATCAGTCTCGCAGAACAATCGAAGAAGCAGTCAAAGATGCTCAGCGGACAAAGATGGGGATCAGGGCCAGGCTTGAAAAAATGGACCTCGAAAAAGACGCCAGGCTGAAGAAAGTGGCGGATGAAGCTGAAGCTGCTGTCGAGAAGGAAATGAGTGCTGTCAGTGCCACCCTCCAGAGTGGGATTACACAGCAGCAGGAGTATCTGGAGTCTCGAGAGGCAAAGCTTGAGAAGAGAGCCACTGATATGCTGAGGAAGATCATCACAGGCGGAGCGGAAGGCGACTGATGAGTCTCGATGCTGTCTCCAAGATAGAGATACTCTGTCACTCGTCCGCGAAAGAGAAGGTCCTTGCTGCGATGGAATCTTTCGGAAGAGTTCACCTTCTCGACCTTTCAGAGATCGATAGGCCTGATGAGGAAGAATGGAAGCTGTTCCTGCCGGCCTCAATGGATACCGGCGAGATAGTTGAGAAGATATCCAGCCTCGAGAACGCCATGGAGTTCCTGGAGGAGGAGGCTGGCGATGCATGCCCTCCGCCGGGGAGTATGAGATCGGTCACTGAGCAGGATCTCCAGAAGGAGATGAAAGATGACGCGATCTTAGCGAAGGCTCGCAGGGCCTGGTTTACCGCGATCCGGAAGGCCAAGCTCGAAGGAGCTGAGAAGGAGCTCGAGCAGGAGATGGAATTCCTGCTGACCTGGAAGGACATACCGGTTCCGTTCGAAGAGCTCAGATCAACTGCTGCTTCCCGACTCTGCGCCGGGACCCTGGAGAAGGATGCGATAGACAGGGTTCATGCACTGGAAACCCAGTTCCCCATGCTTCACATCGAGGTGCTGGACAGGGGTGCGAGGAGCGAGAGAGTAATCGCTGCCGTTCATTCTTCTGAAGAAAGCGAGCTGATGAAGCTTCTCGGTGAGAGCGGATTCACGCAGCAGGACTTCGGTGCAAGGACGGGACAAGTCAGACACCTCATCAAAGAGACAGAGAGAGAGCTGTCCGAAGTCAGAAGAAGGAAGGAAGCCCTTCACGAAAGAGCTCTCGAGCTTGCAAAGGAACTACCCAGGTTCAGGCTGCTCTGCGATGGGGCGGGAATGATCCTGGAGAGACTGAACGCCGTGAGGGCAACAAGGCAGAGCAGCCATGTCTCTCTTTTCCGCGGATGGGTTCGCACTCGTGACCTGGATGAGCTGAAGACGGACCTGACCGAAGCGGGGGACGTCTCTGTGGAGGTCATTGAACCGGATGATGGAGAGACCCCCCCATCCCCGCTTACAGAAAAGAAGGCAGCAGCTCCCTACTCGCTCCTCGTTGACATGTACGGGAAGCCGACAAGGAACGACCCTGATCCCACTCCTCTGATAGCTCCGTTCTACGCTCTTTTCTTCGGGATATGTGTTGGAGATGCAGGTTACGGCATTGCGCTTGCTGCCGGGTCTGCCATAGGCTGGGCCATAGTCAACAGGAGACATGGAAACCCGAGACTCTTCCAGCTCCTCTTTCAGGGCGGTCTCGCCAGCATACTGATAGGAGTCTTCCTGGGAGGCTGGTTCGGAATGAGCTTCGACAGCCTTCCTTCGTTCCTGCAGGCCCCGGCAAATCTTCTCAACACACTGATCCCCGGATACGTCCCCGGAGAGGCAGGGCAGGAAGGCTTCGCGGTCTCCAAGCAGTTCCTCTACCTTACACTCGCTCTGGGACTGGTTCAGCTTCTGGCGGGAATAGTAGTGAATCTCGTGAAGAGGCTCAGGATGGGCGAGGGATTCGCTGCCGTTGCAGACCAGACTGGATGGCTGCTCGCAACGATAGGGCTCTTCCCCTGGCTCTTCAATCATTATCTGCTCAATGGCGCGCTCTACGATGTATCCGGTCCTCTTGACAGTGTTTTCACCACAATGCTTGGAGCGGGAGCCCTTCTGATCTTCATAATGGGCGGCAGGGAGGCCAAGGGTTTCGGCAAGATAGGTCTCGGCGCATATGCCATGTACGGGATCGTCAACCTCCTTGGTGATGTGCTTTCATATTCGCGGCTCTTCGCTCTGGCGCTCTCCAGTGCAATAATTGCCCAGGTCATCAATACGATGGCTGCAATGGTAAGAAACGAACTGGGGATACCGGTGATAGGGCTTCTCCTTGCAGCGGTTGTAGTGATCGGGGGGCATATCTTCAACCTTGGAATGGCATGCCTGAGCGGGTTTATACACACCGCGAGGCTGCAGTTCGTCGAATTCTTCGGGAAGTTCTATGACGGCACAGGAGTGCCGTTCAAGCCACTCAGATATGAATCGAAGTTTGTACACATCGAGAGGGACAAGTAGCATGAGAACTCTCGCCAGGATGATCGAAGGGAGCAACTAGTGGAACAGCTCGTCGCCTATATGGGCATTGCACTCGCCTGCGCACTTGCGGGCACAGGTTCAGCCATCGGGGTCGGTATCGCCGCGCAGGCAAGCACCGGCGTAATGAGCGTTGACCCCAGCAAGTTCGGAAAGCTTCTCCTGCTCTCCGCGCTTCCGGGGACACAGGGTATTTACGGATTCGTCATTGCATTCCTGCTTCTCGGTAAAATGGTCGATGTTACCAGTATGGCAGTGGCCTGGCAGGTCTTCACAGCAGCGCTCCCTATCGCCATTGCAGGACTCATGTCAGGCATACACCAGGGTAAAGTCTGCGCAGGTGGCGCCATGATGACCGCGAAGCAGCCGGATGATTCGGCGAAGTCACTCATTCTCGCCGTCTTCGTCGAGTTCTACGCGATTCTTGGCTTCCTCGTCTCCTTCCTGATGCTTCAGGGTATAGGGGCGTAAGGCTTCATGTCTCTGGAAGCGATAGTCAAAAAGATACTCCAGGACGCGGAGCACGAGGCTGCAGCGATAAGAGATGAAGCCGAAGCCGAGAGCAGAAAGGCCGAGTCGGAGCATACCAGGACCATAGAGGAACAGTATTCACGGGAGCTGGAGCGCCTGAAGACCCGCATGATGGACCTTCGCAAACGGAAGGAATTCCATGTGCGGATGGAGGCTTCCAGAAAACTCATGAATGCCAGGCGTTCCCTCATGGATAAAGCGATAGCTATGGCTGTTGAAAACCTCTCTTCTCTGGGGGACGAGGAATATCTCGGCCTTATCGACGGACTCCTCAGCGGATGCGGACTCTCGGGAGAGGTCTCTGTCGTTATCTCTCCGGCTGACGGGAAGCGGATAACGGCGGCCTACCTGAAGAAGAGATCGGACAGCAAGGTGAAGTTCGTGCTCGCAGAGGAGAGCCATTCGGCGACCGGAGGCATCATTCTCCGATCCGGTAAGATCAGCCAGAATGCAACATTCTCCATGATCGCGGACCTCGCTCACGAGGAAATGATAATGAAACTGGCTTCGGCCGTTCCCCTGGAGGAAGAGGAATAACACCCATGGCTGGGGATTTCATCTACGCCAACGGGAGGATAAGCGGGAAAGAGGTCACGCTGCTGGATGACCGCATGTGGCAGATGCTGATCTCCGCCCAGGACGAGAAGGAAGTACTGCGTCTCCTTGGAGACACATGGTACGGCAGGTTCATGCAGCACCACTCGATGGAAGGGTGCTTCCTGCAGGCCATGGAGATCACCGAGAGCGAACTCATTGAACTCTCCGAGGATCAGAGGCTTGTAAGAGGGATCCTCCACAGACGGGATGTCAGGAACGCCAGGTATATCTGGAAGAACATCCTGGTCAGGGAAGATAGCGAAGGGCGCATAGAGATCGAGCGTCAGGGTCTGATCCCGGTCGAGGTCATAGAACAGTCGGTCAGCAATCCGGAGATCAGAGACTCCCTTCCGGCTGAGTTCTCCTCTGTGCTTGAGGAGATAGAGGAGTCGGACAGGATAACAGAGTCACTCATTGACGGCTTCATGGACCGGCTTGCTGTCACCGTAGAGATCAGGGACCTTCCTCCCATCGGTCCGGGTTTCAAGCGGTTCGTAGCGGACCGGATAGAGCAGAAGAATTTTCTGAATGCCGGGCGAAGCAAGCAGGCAGGACTTACGTGGCAGGAGACCGAGAGCATGTTCTTCAAGGGAGGACATCACTCTCCTGAAGAGGTTGCGGAGGCCTACAGGAAGAACACGCTCCAGGAATCACTGTCGGAGATACCTGGATTTGAGCCAATTGCCGTAGCGTTCGGCGAATCAATGGCCTCCGGGGTTTTCTTCTCATACTCCAGGGAGTGCGAAAGATACCTTCTCGATCTTCTCGAGAAGGGTGCTTTCCCCGTGTTCGGACCTTCGCCGCTGGCCGCTTTCGTGATAAAGAGGGAGATGGAGATCTCCCACCTGAGGCTGCTCGTGGCCGCAAAGGCCGCAGGAGTAACCATCGGCAGGCTTCAGGACCGCCTGCCGAGGGGATAGGAGGAACCGATGCCCAAAGGAGGCATAGCTTTTCTCGGTGACATGGATTCGGTCCTGGGGTTCAGAGCCCTTGGAGTGGAGACAGTTGTCCCCGATGGGTCAGAGGATGCGAGGGAACGGTTCCAGACTCTGGTGAAGCAGGGCACTTCTGTAATAATGGTTACGGAGGACCTGCTGGATACACTCCAGGACCTCATAGATGACACGATGCACAGGCCGCTGCCCGCTGTAGTCGTCCTCCCGGGAATAACCGGGACCCAGAAGCGGGGTGAGGATACGATAAGAGAGCTGATCATCAGGGCTGTCGGAGTGGACCTGATGACTGAGGAGCAATGATAAGTCAGCAGAAATTCGTACCATGTACTCTGTTCTCGTACGTGGTACTGGATTTCTCCTGACAGAAGAGCAGTAATAGCAAGCAGCATTGGAGCTAGGACCTATCCCTTCGGAGGCATGGATGATACAGGGAACCATCGACAAAATAGCAGGCCCGCTGGTTGTGGCCGACGGGATGAGGGATGCCAGGATGTTCGACCTGGTCTACGTCTCCGATTACGGCCTCATCGGCGAGATCATTGAACTGAAGGGCGAAAAGGCCTCAATACAGGTCTATGAGGAGACCGGTGGCCTGAAACCCGGAGACCCGGTCCGAACCACAGGAGAACCGCTTTCCGTTGAGCTGGGTCCGGGACTTCTCACCGCCATCTATGACGGGATACAGCGCCCTCTCGATGAGATACGCAAGGAAGCCGGTGACTGGATCACAAGAGGGATCAGCATCCGTGGCCTCGACCATGACAAGGAGTGGGACTACACTCCCGTTGCCTCTGTCGGTGATGAGGTCTCCAGCGGAGTTGTTCTCGGGGAAGTACCCGAGACTGTACTGATCACCCACAAGGTTATGGTACCTCCAGGAATTTCGGGCAAGCTGACATGGGTCATCGACAAGGGCTCATACAACGTCGATACGGTCGTAGCCAAATTGGAGAGCCCCAATGGCGACGTGGTCGAGCTCAGAATGTTCCATAACTGGCCTATCAGGAAGTCCCGGCCCGTTGCCGAGAAGATAGCCCCGATCGAACCGCTTATTACCGGCCAGAGAGTGGTTGACGCATTCTTCCCGCTTGGCAAGGGAGGTACAGCGTGCGTCCCGGGTCCTTTCGGAAGCGGTAAGACCGTCATCCAGCACCAGCTCGCCAAGTGGGCCGATGCCGAGATCGTTGTATACGTCGGTTGCGGCGAGAGAGGCAACGAGATGACCGATGTCCTTCAGGAGTTCCCGGAGCTTGAGGACCCCAAGAGCGGTGAACCCCTCATCATGCGGACCGTACTCGTGGCCAACACAAGCAACATGCCGGTTGCCGCAAGAGAGGCCAGCGTCTACACAGGGATCACCATCGGTGAGTACTTCAGGGACATGGGCTATTCCGTCGCTCTCATGGCGGACTCCACCAGCAGGTGGGCCGAGGCTATGCGAGAGATGTCGGGCCGTCTCGAGGAGATGCCCGGCGAGGAGGGATATCCCGCATACCTCGGAACAAGGATTGCGGAGTTCTACGAGAGAGCGGGGAACGTCATCTGCCTCGGTAATGACCGGAGGAACGGCGCCCTCACTGTGGTTGGTGCGGTCAGCCCTGCAGGAGGAGACCTCTCGGACCCGGTGGTCCAGGCTACTCTCAGGGTGGTGAAGGTCTTCTGGAGCCTGCAGGCCAGACTGGCATACATGAGGCACTTCCCTGCCATCGGATGGCTGGACAGCTACTCCCTGTATACCACGAATCTCAAGGATTACTACAACAGAGAGCTGGGAGAGGACTGGGTTCCGATGATGAAGGAGGCCATTGCCCTTCTGCAGGACGAGGCCAATCTTCAGGAGATCGCCAGGCTGGTGGGAGCGGAATCACTCTCTCCAGAGGATCAGCTAATTCTGTACACATCGAGGTCGCTCAGAGAGGACTTCCTCCATCAGAACGCTTTCCATGAAGTGGATACCTACGCATCCATCACCAAGCAGCGCATCATGATGGAAGTGATTATGTCCACACACCACGAGATGCGGGAAACCCTCAATGCGGGAGTCTCGCCAAAGGAAATGTTCAATCTGCCTTTCAAGGAGGATATCGCCAGGATGAGGTACATCCCCGAGGAAAGGCTTCAGGATATTGAGGCCATCAAGGATTCGGTCAGGTCAGCCCTGACGGATCTGGTCGAAGCGGAACAGAGCGCATAGGGGGTATGCGGGTATGATAAAGGAATACACCACGACCGTAGAGATATCCGGCCCTCTCATGCTTGTTGACCAGGTCGAGGGCGTTGCCTACGAGGAGCTTGTTGAGATAGAGCTACCCAACGGAGAGACCCGTCATGGCAAGGTACTCGAAGTGGACAGCAGAATGGCTCTTGTTCAGCTCTTCGAAGGAAGCAGCGGGACAGACATCAGCCAGAGCAAGGTCAGATTTCTCGGCAAGCAGGTTGAGCTGGGAGTCTCGGAAGAGATGCTCGGAAGGGTTTTCGACGGACAGGGGCGGCCAAGAGCACCATTCGACGTGGCCCCTCCAATCGTCCCTGACCGGATGGACAACATCAACGGCGCCCCCATCAACCCTTACGCAAGGGACTACCCCGCAGAGTTCATCCAGACGGGATTCAGCTCCATCGATGGGATCAATACGCTTGTCAGGGGGCAGAAACTCCCCGTGTTCAGCGGAAGCGGACTCCCACACTCCATAGTTGCCGCGCAGATAGCCAGGCAGGCCAAGGTCCTCGGAGAGGGAGAGAACTTCGCCGTTGTCTTCGCCGCCATGGGAATCACTTTCGAGGAGGCGGACTACTTCATCCGCGACTTCAGGAAGACCGGCGCCATGGACAGGGCAGTTGTCTTCATGAACCTTGCGGACGACCCCGCCATCGAGAGGATCTCCACGCCCAGAATGGCGCTCACCGCCGCAGAGTACCTGGCCTACGAAAAGGACATGCACATCCTTGTCATTCTTACGGACATGACCAACTACTGCGATGCACTGAGGGAAATCTCCGCTGCCCGCAAGGAAGTCCCCGGCAGACGCGGTTACCCCGGCTACCTCTACACCGACCTCTCGCAGATCTACGAGAGAGCCGGCAGGATCAAGGGCAGGAAAGGCTCCATAACGCAGATACCCATCCTGACCATGCCCGAGGATGACAAGACGCACCCAATTCCCGACCTCACCGGATACATCACCGAGGGACAGCTCATCCTCAACAGGGAGCTGCACAAGAAGGGGATCTATCCCCCTATGGACGTGATGGAGTCTCTCTCCAGGCTGAAGGACAAGGGTATCGGTAAGGGCAAGACCAGAGGAGATCACGCCGACCTCTTCAATCAGCTGATGGCCGCTTACTCGGCAGGCAAGGACGCGAGGGAGCTGGCAGTTATCCTCGGTGCCGCCGCACTCAGTCCTCTCGACCGCAAATACCTCAAGTTCGCCGAGGAGTACGAGAAGAGGTACATAAGTCAGGAAGAGACAGAGAACAGGGACATCATAGAGACGCTGGATCTCGGGTGGGACCTGCTCAAACTTCTTCCCCGCAAGGAGATGAAGAGGATAAGTCCCGAGAGGCTGGACAAATACTGGCCCGTGGACGGAAAGAACGGCGGGGACGAATAAATGGCGATACAGGTCCGTGCGACTCGGATGGAGCTGCTCCTGCTCCGGAAGAAGGTCGCACTTGCCAGGAAGGGCCATAAGCTCCTCAAGGACAAGCTGGACGAGCTGATGCGTCAGTTCAAGCTGCTCATTGCAGAGTACGAGGGAGCCAGAGAGAAGCTGGAGCAGGACCTTGAGAAGGCCTACGATGAGTTTCTCTTCGCAAGAGCCGCGATGAGCGAACCAGGAATTTTGGATGCCCTTCGCTACCCCGGCGCCAGAGCCTCCGTGACCACGGAGACCAGGCGAATAATGAACCTGACCCTGCCCATCTTCTCTGTTTCGGTAGAGGGTAACGTCAGGAATTACGGGATGTTCGACACTCCAGCTGAGCTGGATGAAGCTCTAAGAGTCTACAAGGAGGTCCTGCCGGGCATAGTAATGCTTGCAGGCCAGGAGAAGGCTATCAGCCTCCTTGCCAACGAGATAGACACTACAAGACGCAGAGTGAACGCCCTTGAATACAAGCTCATACCCGAACTGCAGGAGGCCATCAGGGCCATCAGGCTGAAACTAGACGAGATGGAGAGGGGAAACCTCACCCGTCTGATGAAGGTCAAGGAGATGGTCGAAGCCAAGCGCGAGCAGAGCCGGGCATAGATTCGGGGACATGCACCGCAGGTGCGTGTCCCCCCAGCCTAGCCCACTCTAGGAGCTGATGCGTGTCCCCCCAGCCCAGCCTACTTGCATCAGCAATCTCGGGACACGCACTTGCGGTGCATGTCCCAAATCAAAACTTACAGGAGCTTCTTCAGTTCCTCAACGAGCCTGAGTGCCCCTGCATAAACCTCGGCAGGCCCGCTGGCGAGCATGTATGCAGGCGTTGTCACCAACAGATTCGCTTCATCGACCACCGCGTCGTCGACAGCGCAGTCGACATGCGTAGCCCCCATTGCTTCGATACCCGCAGCTGTACCCCGGTCATTTCCTATCGTTACATTTGCGCCATGTATGGTCCTTGCCAGTATGACGGGAGCAATGCACATCGCAGCGATGGGCTTTCCGTTCTCTCTGGCCTGACTGATAATGTCTCTGACATCCCTGTTAACCGAGCACTCAGGTCCGTCAAAGGCGAAGGAACAGAGAGTCGTGGCTGCGCCGAACCCTCCGGGGAACAGAAGCGCATCGTAGTCCTCCGGAGAGACAGAGGAGAGCGGAACTATTTCCCCCCTGGCTATTCGGGCGGATTCAGAGAGGACGTTTCGCCTCTCTTCCCCCGGCTCACCTGTGAGATGGTCTATGGTCGATGCCTGCTCTGTATCCGGTGCGGTGAAGAAAACCTCGAATCCGGCCTGGTCCAGAGCGATCAGCGCAGCGACCGCTTCATGGATCTCGGTTCCGTCCCTGACTCCGCTCCCGCTGAGAATGAAAGCAACCCTCCTGCTCATCGGGCACCCCTTTCTGCATAATGACGCGATTGATCCAATGCTGACTAATTATACGT
>JAOZQW010000174.1 GCA_029932015.1 Candidatus Fermentibacteraceae bacterium | reverse complement strand
GCTCTCTCCGAAGACCAGCTGTATGTATGTGTCATCCATGGGAGGGATGGAGGGTCTTGGAGAGAACAACCCTATAAGAATCGTTCCCGCGACCAAAGCAGCGGGGACAGCCCACCATCGGAGAGGGGACCTGTCGCGCCTCCATCTGCTCTCTTTTCGCTTTCTAGTCATCTGGAATTCATCACCCGCCGGGGAACGTTCGTCAAGAGCGGATGAGTCCCTCGCAGTCGGTGGACAAGCTGAGATCATCTTGATATTTTTCGATCTATGCAGGAACGCCATGATAACCATCTTCCGAAGGATTACTCCTTGACGATAACCGGCGTCGGAATTGACATCGTCGACCTTGATGTCTTCAGGCGTCGGCTCGATCAGAATGATGGTCTCTCCGGTGATCTGTTCCTGCCTGGCGAGATCGAATACTGCGAATCAAGGGCAAGACCCTGGGAGAGCTACGCTGCAAGGTTCGCAGCGAAGGAGGCGGTCTTCAAGGCTCTTGGCCGGGGACTCTCTCATGGTCTCACATTCAGGCAGGTTGAGGTTATCAAGGATGAGTACGGCGCGGTAGGCATCCAGCTTACCGGAAAGAGCCTTGCAAGGGCAGGGGAGACCGGAGTAACGGATATCAGGTTATCTATCAGTCATACAAGAAGCAGCGCAATTGCCGCGGTGGTGATGGAGGGGACGGAGCGCTAAGTCCCGGACCCGCCGAAATCGTGGCTCGGAAACGCGGAAGGAGCTGAATTGAGCAACATCGGCAGCTACGAGAAAAGACTGTCCGACTTCGATTGGGGACAGGCCAGGGAGACTCTGGGCTGGAAGGACGGGGAACTTCTCAACATCGGAGCGATGTGCTCCGACAGGATATGTGCAGAGGGTCATGGAGAGCGTACCGCTCTAATATGGGAGGGTTTCGGCAATAAGAGCGGAAAATACACTTTCGACGACCTTCGACTCTATTCGAATGGATTTGCGCAGTTCCTGAAGGACCAGGGCATCAAGCCCGGAGACAGGGTCTGTATCTTCATGGATAAGATACCTTCTCTGTATTTCTCTTTCCTCGGGATACTCAAGCTGGGAGCCATTGCCCAACCGCTCTTCTCAGCCTTTGGTGACGAATCGCTGGAGGTCAGACTGGCCAGTGCGGGGACGAAGGCCATCCTCACAACGAAGAAGCATGTGAAGAAGGTTCGCAAGATCCGTGAGCGTCTTCCTGAACTTGAGACTATCGTGGTGGTCGAAGGCAACCCCTCCAAGCTCAGGGATGACGAGGTGTTCTTCGATGTGGAGGAGGCTCCGAAAGTCGATGTATTCGATGTATACAAGTCGACTCCCGAGACTCCCTCTGTTCTTCATTACACTTCCGGCACGACCGGTCAGCCGAAGGGTGCCCTTCATGTCCACAGCTCTGTCTGGGGACAGGCACTCACGACCAGCTGGGTACTTGATCTCAAGCCGGATGATGTCTACTGGTGCACAGCCGATCCAGGCTGGGTCACTGGAACCAGCTACGGCATCATAGGTCCCTGGTCACTGGGAGTTACCCAGTGCGTACTCGATTCAGGGTTCACCTCCCGCAGATGGTACCAGTTCATACAGGACAACCGGGTTACCGTCTGGTACTCCGCCCCGACCGCTATCCGCGCCCTGATGAAGGATGGGGACGAGGTGGTGAAGGAGTTCGACCTTTCTTCACTTCGCTTCCTTGCTTCCGTAGGTGAACCTCTGAATGCCGAGGCTGTCATCTGGAGCGGAGAGGTCTTCAATGGCCTTCAGTTCCACGACACATTCTGGCAGACCGAGACCGGCGCCATGATGATCACCAACTACCCCGGCATGGAGATCCGCCCTGGATCCATGGGGATGCCTTTCCCGGGGATCACCGCCTGCGTACTCGATCTCAAGACCCACGAGCCGCTGACGGAGCCTGGGAAGGTCGGGCTCATTGCCTTCCGTCCAGGATGGCCCTCGATGTTCCGGCAGTACTGGAAGAAACCTGACATCTACAGAAGCAAGTTCGTGGGCGCATCTGACGATGCCATGCCCGACCAGCTCCGTACGGACACGAGCCTCTGGTATGTCTCCGGCGACAGAGCCAGCATCGACAAGGACGGCTACTACTGGTTCGTCGGCAGGGATGACGATGTCATCAATACGGGTGGTCATCTCGTCGGTCCATTCGAAATTGAATCGGCTCTCGTCGAGCATCCTGCAGTCGCTGAAGCAGCGGCTATTGGCAAGCCCGATGAAGTGAACATGGAGGTCGTCAAAGCCTTCGTGACACTGAAGCCCGGCTTCGAGCCCTCCGATGACCTTGAGCTGGAGATCATGAATTTCATACGGAAGCGCCTTTCTCCTCTGGCAATGCCTCAGGAGATAGAGTACATGGACAAGCTGCCCAAAACACGCTCGGGCAAGATAGTCCGCAGGTATCTCAAGGCCCTTGAATGGGGCGAGGATGTCGGCGATCTATCCGGTCTCGATGACGATTAACACTGGAAAGGATCAGATATGGATAAAATGAAAGAGGTCGTGCTCGAATATGTCATCGACGAGTACATCGATGAGGACGATGACGAGGAAGTAGGAGTCGACTCCCCGCTGATCTCTTCCGGTATCGTCGACAGCTTCTCAATGGTCTCTCTGAAGCGGTTCCTTGAGAACAAGTACAAGGTCCGTCTTTCCGACGAAGAGGCCACTCCCGAAGCGTTCGACACCGTAACTTCAATCTGCTCACTTGTCCAGAAGCATCTGGGCTGAGGGAGGGCCATGGCATACTCTGAAAAAACGAGAAATGTCTTCACGGGAGAGATTGTCGCAATCAAGGACAAGGGTCTCTTCAAGGAGAAGCGTTTCATCTGTTCTCCGCAGGATGCGGAGATAACAGTCGAGTATCCCGAAGGCTCCAGTCTTTCGAAGGTGCTCAACTTCTGTGCGAACAACTACCTCGGTCTTTCCAGTCATCCCGATGTTGTCAAGGCTGCCCATGAGGGGCTTGACGCCAGGGGATACGGGATGAGCTCAGTCCGTTTCATATGCGGAACACAGGACATTCACAGGGAGCTTCAGGACAAGGTCTCGAAATTCCTGGGTATGGAGGACACTCTGCTCTTCCCCTCCTGCATGGATGCGAATTCCGGCGTGTTCGAGGCAGTCCTCGGTCAGGATGATGTCATAATCGCAGACAGGCTCATCCATGCATCCCTGGTGGATGGGATACGCCTCTGCTCGGCCGAGTACGACACGTTCAAGCATATGAACATGAAGCATCTCAGGAAGAAGCTTGAACTCCACCAGGACAAGCGGACCCGCATGGTGGTCACTGATGGCGTCTTCTCCATGGATGGAGACCTTGCTCCACTTGATGAGATGGTTGCGCTCTGCAATGAGTACGACGCGATGCTTCTCGTTGATGAATCGCATGCGTCCGGTTTCATAGGGAAGACCGGACGCGGCACGCATGAGCACTTCGGTGTTATTGACGGTGTGGACATCATCACGACTACTTTCGGCAAGGGACTGGGCGGAGCCTCAGGCGGTTGTGTATCCGGCCGGAAGGAGATTGTCGAGCTCTGCCGTCAGAAGGCGCGTCCATATCTCTTCAGTAACTCCCTCGCGCCACCCATCGTCAACGCTTCGATCAAGGTCATTGACCTGATCTCAGGCTCTACCGAGCGCAGGGACAAACTCGAGTGGAACACTGATTACTTCCGGAAGGGCATGGAGAAAGCCGGTCTCAACATCCGTTCCGGTGAGACTCCAATTGTCCCGGTTATGCTCTACAATGCCAAGCTGGCCAACGATATGGCCCGCGATATGTATGCAGAGGGCATCTATGTCATCGGCTTCTTCTTCCCGGTTGTCCCTGCGGGGGCGGCACGGATCAGGGTGCAGCTCTCTGCGGCTCACGAGAAGGAGCACCTGGATAAATGCGTTGAGGCCTTCAGAAAGGTCGGGGAGAAGTACGGTATTCTCGGCCTCGGCAAGTCAGAGATAATCGAGAAGTACGGGAACTAGCGCACAGGGACACTCACTTGCTTCCACGAGCTGGTGGGTTGAAATTGCGCATTACGAGGGGAGCCACTGGCGCTCCCCTCGCCTTTACTGACCTGTTGTTCATGGAGTGCTCAGCCTGATTGACACAACACGCCCATGTTGGTATCAATCGCCCTTATAACTTTGATCGGCAGGGGACTCGCAATACTGGAGACAATCGGTTCTCATAGGTATCCTGAAACAAGCATCCCTGCCTGAATATTACTCTCCATTGAACTGAACAGGGGTGCATGATGAACCATGGACCGGCAGTAGAATACCATGAGAGCGATGAACTCCTCAAGTACAAGCAGAAGGCCGGTCTGCGGCTGTTCTTCATCTATTCGGCCATCTATGCGATCTTCGTGATCCTTAACACAGCCTTCCCGCGGATGATGGAATCAGTCATTCTCTTTGGTCTGAATCTGGCGATAGTCTATGGGGTGGGACTGATAGTTATTGCCATCCTCCTGGGCCTGATCTACAATCGTCAGTGCACGAAAATGGAGAAGCGTCTTGATTCGACCGATGTGAAGACAGAGGGAGGCTCTGAATGATCTACACCGCCTCGCCACTCGCAGTCGGGATATTCTTCTCAGTTGTCGCCATGGTACTCGGTATCTCGTTCTACTTCGGCAGGAAGACCAAGTCCGCAAAAGGCTATTTCGCTGCTGGGGGGACCATACACTGGTCCGTGAACGGTATTGCATTTGCTGGTGACTATCTATCGGCCGCCTCCTTCCTCGGCATCTGCGGTATGATCGCATTCGCGGGTTTCGACGGATTTCTGTACTCCATCGGTTACCTTGCCGGATGGGTTGTAGCTCTCTTCGTGGTCGCCGAACCGCTCAAGCGAATGGGAAAGTTCACATTCGCCGATGCACTGGACTCCAAGTTCAACTCAAAAGGCATCCGACTGATGGCCGCCATCAGTACGCTTATTGTCTCCATATTCTATCTCATCCCCCAGATGGTCGGTGCAGGCGCACTTGTTACACCGCTTCTTGGACTCCCTCACTGGGTGGGTGTCGTCATGGTCGGCGGCATAGTTACCTTTATCGTTACAACTGCCGGTATGAAGTCCACAACCTACGTACAGTTCCTGAAGGGCACCCTGCTGATAATCTTCTCCTTCATACTTGTTCTACTTGTCGTTGGGAGGGGGGTCCATAATGAACCATCCGAAAGCTACCACGAATTCATCACCCTGCAGGCAGAACTGAGTGGCGGTTCCGTTACTGCTGTGAGCGACCCTTCCTATATCGTTGAAGGTGAGTACATCGAGAACGGACATCACTTCT
>JAOZQW010000482.1 GCA_029932015.1 Candidatus Fermentibacteraceae bacterium | reverse complement strand
GAAGCTGTTCTCCGGGAATCAAAATATCTTGTCTCAAACTGCGATCTTGTTATAGGTCACTTCGTTCTCCACCCTCTTGTTACCGTTGCCGAGAAAAATGGCATTCCTCACATCGGTGTAGCGACCACTCCAACGGTCTTCCCTTCCGGATACCTGCCTGCACCGGGTTTACCGTCTTTCGGCCCTCTTATAAATCGTCTCGTCTGGAAACTCGGAAGCTTCATCGTAGACCAATACATCCTTGATGATGTGAATACCATCAGGGAGCGAGAGGGACTTCCTCCCTCAGATCATCTCATGGATGAAGCAGTGATGTCAGGCCTTTTGAATCTCGTCGAATCCAGTCCTTCTCTGTTTCCTCCACCCCCTGACTGGGGAGATACCTATCATGTCTGCGGACGCTTCAGAATGGATGATGGAGTGGAAGAGAATATATCCGAGGATCTTGAGAGCTTCCTGAATGCAGGTCCTCCCCCTGTCTGGATTACATTCGGAAGCATGATGGTCTTCGAGTCCAATGCTGATGAAATCTTTGGGATTCTTGCAGAAGCGGCAGATGAGGCGGGATGCAGGGCTGTCATCCAGTGTGACAGGGACGATCTGAGGAGAAGGAATGTGAGTTCCACGATATTCCATGTAAAAAGAGCACCGCATTCATTAGTTTTCCCGCGCTGCGCGGCCATAGTCCATCATGGAGGAGCTGCAACGAGTCACTCCGCCACTCTGAGCGGCCGCCCCTCGGTCGTGGTGATGTTCGGTGTCGACCAGATATTCTG
The DNA here is from genome assembly GCA_029932015.1 of Candidatus Fermentibacteraceae bacterium. Classification (GTDB taxonomy): domain Bacteria; phylum Fermentibacterota; class Fermentibacteria; order Fermentibacterales; family JCC-6; genus JAOZQW01. Next base: position 715 of record JAOZQW010000482.1, on the reverse strand, counting down.
GGGGCCGCATCTGAATCGGATGGGTGTTGCTCCTGTGCCACTTCTCAGGAGGAAACTCACTGTCACAAAGCTGGCAGACAGACTTAAACAGGTAATCTCAGACCCGAAGTATCGTCGATCTGCCGAAGCTCTGGGGAAGCGTATGGAACAGGAGAACGGCGTTGCCGCTGCCCTGCATCTCATCGAGGAGGCGATGAGCAGGCATGGCTAAAAGAGTATATTTCAGATTCTCATTCGTGTGACACTCAACGGCGGACTCTGTGATTCGAGTCCGGAACAGAAAGGAAAACTGTGAAGAGAAGAATGTACTTCATCCTGACAGCTGCGCTCACGCTACTGGCCGGAACTGCTGGAGCGGACTGGCTCTACGCGATACAGGGAGATGTCATGTATGACATCGACCCGAGTGACGGAACGTGGATGGAACTCGGTGATACATGGGGAGGCACTGAGCTCATGATCGGTTCGGCTGGCGAGCTCTTCGCCATCCAGGGTGACTGGCTCTACTACATCGACCCGAGTGATGGAGCCTGGGAAGCTCTCTCGGATACCTGGGAGGGGACTAACGCACTCGCAGCCAATGATGACTACATCTATGCAGCACAGAACGGTGTCATCTACCAGGCCGACCCCATCAGTGGTGTCTGGGAATCAATACCGGGCTCCTATGACGGTACTCAGTTCCTCTGCAGGGCCGGTGATGCCCTTATGATCA
>JAOZQW010000173.1:2958-5374 GCA_029932015.1 Candidatus Fermentibacteraceae bacterium | reverse complement strand
TATTTGGAGTTTCTTCATCTTGTGCCTTGCCTTTCCCGGCGAGTATGGTTCACTAATATAGCCCGGACAAGAGGAGGCGCAGATGTTACTGGCAGGAGCAAGAAGCCCTGAGGTCGCCGAGTATCTCGAACACAGTGATATGGTTCTCGTACCAGTCGGTTCGCTGGAACAGCATGGGAACGCGGCTCCGCTGGCCTGTGATACCATCATCCCGGTCAGGCTCTGCGCTGAGGCCGGGACGAGGACTCGAACAGCCGTCTCACCGGCAGTAACCTTTGGTTACTCCCCCAATCACATGGGCTTCCCCGGTACTGTCTCCCTCCGGTCCTCTACACTTGAAGCCCTCACAGTAGATATATCGACCTCTCTGTATAAGCACGGGTTCAGAAGGATGCTCTTTGTATCCGGTCACGGCGGTAACAGGGGGCCTCTCCAGGCAGGACTCAGGGTTGCAGCAGAGACCTGTCCGGGATCCGATCTGAGGTACATTCCGTACTGGGCACTGCCCGGTGTGCAGGAGAAACAGAAGGCGCTCTTCTGTCCAGATCCGGGATACCATGTCACAGTTACTGAGGTTTCAATGGTTTGGCACCTGATGGGTGAGTCATTGCCGGAGTTCGAGAGGAAAGCCTATCCACCGGAACCCCCCGCAGGCACTGTACTCTCGGCAGAACGCTGGAAGGAACTCTACCCCGATGGCGGGGTCGGCTCTGATCTGTCCAATGTCTCCGAGGAGAAGGGAGCCCGGCTCTTCAAATTCATCGTTGGCTCACTCTCTACCCTGATAGAAAGTATCAGGCGCAATGCTGTCTGACCTTCCCGGGGCACACTTTGCTGATGTCTCTGTCAAATATGGGGAAGTCATTGCGCTGGATGGTCTTGACCTTGAGATACCTGCAAGAGGTGTTTTCGGTCTGCTTGGTCGAAATGGCGCTGGAAAGACAACCGCGATAAGGACAATTGTCGGACTGGTCCGCCCGTTCTCAGGAGAGCTGAAAGTATTCGGTGCTGATCCGGCAGCATCTTCGTGGAATAGAGACAGGATATCCGTCCTATTCGCGGAGGACGGTCTGATCCCCTCGCTCACAGTGCTTGAGAACCTATCGGTATGGGCGGGTTTTCGAGGTATGCCGAGAAGTGAAGCGGATGAGATGGGCCGGGGCATACTTCAGAGTACTGGCATACCGGACATATCGGATGTTCAGGTAAAGGAGCTGTCAACGGGGAACCGAAGGCTTGCAGCGCTTGCCAGGACCTTCCTTCTGCCCTCTGACATGGTCATTCTGGATGAGCCCACCGCCTCGCTTGATCCGGTCAGGGCAAGCGAAGTGAGAAAGGCGATAGATGCTCTATCCGAGAGCCGGCTGGTCCTGCTGTCGACGCATAATCTTCCCGAAGCGGAAGAACTCTGTGACAGTGTGGCTATCATCGATTCGGGGAGGGTGCTTCTGACCGGCTCTCCGGGGAAGCTGGCTGAGGCGCCTGGGAAGCTTCTTGTCAGGACTGAAGGTGGAACTGTTGCTTACAGGGGTGCAGTGCTTGAGCCTGGCGGTGATGGGTACGTGCTTCTGGATGATGACGGTGAGCCTGCTTTGATCCTCAGGGAGCTGATTGAGAGCGGCAACAGGGTGACGGAGTTCAGACCATTCAGGCGGGACCTGGCCAGTGTGTTCCTTGAGCTGACGGGGGAGGGCAAATGATAGGTGCGGTGCTTCGCAGGGAGTGGCTTCGCTTTCAACGGGCCATGGGCCGGGCAGGTCTCCTGCGCTTCATCGCCGTCTACTTCATTGTATTCGGTTTCGTTCTGCCCAGCTCTTTTGATGATCCTTCAGCAGCCCTCGCTGTCTTCGCGGTGATCCCGCTCTATGTGGCAGGTCCGCTTGCTGTGGACGCCTTTGCAGGGGAGAGGGAGAGAAAGACTCTGGAAACCCTTCTGACCGCACCGCTCTCTCCCTCGAAACTGCTTGCGGGGAAAGCTCTCTTCCCGATGATTACTGCACTTGTGACGACATGGAGCGTGATGGTGCTGTTCACGGTCTGGACCGCCGTCAGGGGTGCAGTGCTCCCGGGACCGGGTACATTCGCAGCTGTTATTCTGGGAGGGGTGTTCTCTGCATCACTCGGCGCAGTCACCGGCCTGCATGTCTCGATGAAGGCAAAGACTGTAAGGAGTGGTCAGCAATGGTTCTCTGTGACCCTTCTTGCCCTTGTCCTGGGCATACCGCTGGCCCTCAACTTCCTTTTGCCGCAATTGCCGAAAAGTCTTCTTGCCTCTGTGGCCGAGCTGTTCGATGGAGGGTTCAAATCTCCTGGGGTTTTATCTCTGGCAGCGCTTGGACTGCTTATCTGCACTACCATGTGGCTGTCACTGCAGCGGAGGGTGAAGGGGCTCTGGACGCTCAACCCCTCGAAGGGA
>JAOZQW010000173.1:0-2858 GCA_029932015.1 Candidatus Fermentibacteraceae bacterium | reverse complement strand
GAGTACCTCGAATGGCTGAAGGATTCGCTTGAGCCAGTCGAGTAGATTCAGCGCGAGGAATGAGTAACATCTCCGATTCGAGTGGTATGAAGTAAATACCTCCACAAGATCAATGCACATACCAGGTGCCCTGACTCATTGCAGCAGTTGCACTGGCCCAGTGCCTATGCAACCGTATATTCCTATTGACCTATATTATCAGATATATGACATACAAAGGATATCAGATTGCTTGAAACACTCTTCGGATCGGTGGTCAGGGAACAGGTGCTTCTGTATATCCTGGCCAGAGGAGAGGGATACTCGAGGGAGATCGCGCGATTCATCGACTCTGGACTCGATTCCGTTCAGAAGCAGCTGACCCGTCTCAGCGAAGGTGGAGTCCTTGCGAGGAGGAAGATCGGCAGAACGATTCTGTTCTCCTTCAATGATTCCTATCCATTTATCGTAGAACTCAAAGCACTCCTCGAATCCTCTCTAAGGCTCTCATCAAAGCCCTGGGCTGAAGAGCTTCGGATAGCCCGTTCGCACAGGACCAATCAAGGGTATTCTGAGCCAGGATACAGGCGCAGACGGTACAAGCGAGGACCATAGAGGAGCAGGTCATTTACGAAATCCTGTTACTGGTTATAATGAGTGTGAATACTCTGGAGGTATGCAAGTGAAGAAACTCATCGTCGTGCTGATGGCTCTGGCCTCGCTGGCGGTAATCTGTTTCTCCGGGCTGTACCTTACTCGTGAACTCACGAAGTCTGTTACCCTCTCCAATATGGGTGATATCTGGAGTTTCCTGTACCTCAGGGAGGACTCACCTTACGCCGAGTTTGCAGAGGTCGATCAGGAAGACTTCGTCGGTCCACCCTATCCTGTTCGTGGGGACGTTCTTGTTGAGATAGACGGCATGCCACCGACTCTCTCGAACTACTTCTCAATCTTCTCAACCGAGACCCCTGCGGGAGTGGAGATGCAGGTTAAATACCTGCATAACTATGAGGCAGTAACCAACACGGTTGTTACCAGATCTATCCCGCTGCACCTGAAGCTGCAGCTCTGGATATTGACGCTTCTGAGGATACTGATCGTAGTCGGACTGATACTTGTGGGGCTGTGGGGATTTCTCCGAAGACCATTCTCTTCGCCGGTCCGCTTCCTTACCCTGTTCTGCTATACCCTGGCGCTGCAGATGAGCGTTACCGCCGGAGCAATAGCGGATACGTATGCTTCATTCCATATTCCCTCGGAGCTGATACTCATAGCAATGGCTCTATCCATCTTTTCTCCTGCCCTCTGGCTGAAACTCAATATGCTCTTCCCTCACCGTAAGTTCCTGTATGATAAGCACCGTATCCTCATCAACATCATCCTCTTCCTGCCTCCAGTTGTTTTCGGGACCATTCTCTGCCTGTCATATGTGGGCAGTATTCTCTGGGTAACGATATACAGCACTATCTTCCTCGCCCTTGGATATGTACTGCTTGTGCGCAGTTACAGGGGAGCGCAATCCTTCCTCGAAAAGCGGCAGACACGAATTGTCCTCTGGGGTTCTGCGCCGGGCATCTCGGTGGTCATCCTCTTCTCCTGGTTCACACTCCTCTTTCCACGGGCCATGTATGAACTTCAGGTCAACGCCAGGCTTCTTATTACCAATATCCTGTTCCTGCTGATGCTCATGATACCAATCTCACTTGCCTATGCTTTCGGGCGCTACAGACTGCTGGAAGTTACCGGTAGATTGAAGCGCGGTACCCGCTTCCTTGCTGTGAATCTCTCTCTGATCCTTCTGTTTCTGGGGCTGATCTACATCTTCGGTGAACTCATCCTCAAGGGGATCGGGATAGAGAGCCATACTCCCATTCTGGTTCTCGGAATACTCCTTGCGCTGGTCTTCATGCCCACTCAGAAGAGGGTCAGAGCCAGAGTAGAAGAGCACTTCTATCCCGAGCGGGGCAGACTCAGGAACCTTCTCAGGGATTTTCTGGCCTCCAGCATCGTCAGGACTGAAAGCAATACATTCTGGAAGGAGCTGGAGGGGAAGCTGACTGACGGCCTCTCGGCGGAGCGTATCTATCCTGTACTCAGGATTGGTGAGAGCGGGGGTTTCGCACTGGAACGGGATGAAGCTGCGCCTTTCAGCGGGGAGGATGAAATTGTCAGGGGGCTGGCAAGCGGTGAGGAACCGGTTTTATTCGATGAACTCATGGCAAGCGGCAGGATAGCGCTCACTGAGCAGCAGCAGGAGTGGTTCCTCTCGAGAAAAAGTGCAATTCTCCTCCCCCTCATTACGAAGTCGGGTCTGATAGGATTCCTGGTCATCAGCAGCAAGACCAACGGCGAGGACTTTACTTCTGAGGAACTGGAGCTTCTTGGCAGTCTCTCAACGCAGACCGCGCTTGTTGCCGAGAACCTTGAACTGCTTGAGGAGAAGCTGGAGAAGCGGAAGCTCGATGAGCAGATCAGGGTTGCCAGGGATATTCAGAAAGGTCTGCTGCCGAATAAGATACCGGAATTCCCAGGACTCGAGATAGAGGCTCTAATCCGCTTCTGTCTTGAAGTTGCTGGCGACTATTACGATATCATCCCGCTCAAGGATGGCAGAGTAGTCCTGTCCATTGGTGATGTGGCCGGCAAGGGTGTCGGGCCGGCACTGCTGATGGCTAATCTCCAGGCCTCTCTCAGGACCACTCAGGCCATGGGTGCGTCTCTGGCTGAATCGGCAGAGAAGATCAACCATCTCGTTGTCGAGAATACACCCACCGACATGTTCATCACCTTCTTCATGGTCCTGATAGATCCCCTTCGGAAGATTATCAGATATGTCAATGCCGGTCATAATCCTCCATTCCTCCTCAGTGCGGCTA
>JAOZQW010000481.1 GCA_029932015.1 Candidatus Fermentibacteraceae bacterium | reverse complement strand
CAAGGACATCTCACGGGTGGTGACCAGAGTCAGGTAGCTGCGTGCTCCTTATCATGATCTCCCTTATCTTCATCCGCTGTTCCCGGCCAGCTATCCGGAAGGGGAAGCTGCTCAGGTTTGACTCCCTTCTCGATCAGATCATCGCGGAGTGCGACCATGTTGATGACAATTGCAGCTAGTAAACCCATCTTGTCGATAAGGTCCTTGACCTCAAGATAGCATGAGACCGCCTCATCCAGGCTTCCATTCGCGATGTAGACATTCCCCAGACTGCTCAGCGCGTTGCATTCTCGCCTGCCGCTTCTGATCTTCCTGGCGGTATGCAGGGATGCATGCAGGTGATCGATGGCCTCATCAAGGCGGTTGGCCATCAGATAGAGATTCCCTGTCATGAGGAGGGTATCCGCCTCACCGATGAGGTTGCCTATCCGCTTATGTATCTCGAGCGCTGAGGAGAAATACTCCAGGGACTCGGTGAAATTCTCTCTGAGACCTTCCAGGTTTCCGAGGTTGCTCAGCACAACGGCTTCATACCTTCGATCTCCGATGGTGCGCGTGATATCGAGTGCCTCGGTGTAGAGCTCTTTCGCCTCTTCGATCCTTTCCCGGTCCTTCATAAGGTTCCCGAGACCGCAGAGGATGCTTCCCTCGCCAGCCCTGTTCCCTATCAAGCGGTGTATCTCCAGAGCTTTCCTGTAGCTTTCCTCCGCGCTGTCCAGCTCCCCCTCGAGCCGCCTGAGAATGCCTAGATTGCCGAGTACATTGCCCTCGGCTCGCAGATTCTCTTCCTCCCTGTGTATCTGGAGTGCCTGAAGGTAGAATCCAGTCGCCTGGGCCGTGCGCCCCTGGAGCTTGCGGAGGATACCGAGGTTGCCCAGTATGTTGCCCACCGTCTTCCGGTCGCCACTGCTTCGAGCTGACTCCAGACCGGTCCGGTAGTACTGCTCAGCTGCATCCATATCACCAGTAAGGTAGTGCAATGTTCCATACGCCTGGCATACCTTTCCATTCTTGGCAGGCCAGTTCTCCACGGTACAAAGCTCTTCTAGGAGGACCAGGTTCTCTCTCTGGGCAGCTCTGTCTCCAAGACAATCCAGGACCAGATTCTTCTTCAGGAGGACATCGGCAAGGAGAGGATTCCTGGCTCCGCTGGGGATATCTGTCCTTAGCCAGTCTGAAAGCCGCTCAGCCCAGTATAGGCTCTCATGGTTGCGGTTCCCCTTGATCGCATACTCGAGGGCTTCCCAGCCCCAGCTCACTGCATTGTCGATCGAAGCAGCTCCCTGGTAATGGTGTGCTATCGAACCGGCAGCCGCTCCAGTATCATCACCAGCAAGATTCTCGAGAACTCTGGCTGTTCTTTCGTGCAGTTTTTTTCTTCTGCGATCGAGGAGCATCCCATAGGCCGCATCCCTGTAGAGAGAGTGTCCGAAAGCACATCTCGTTCCCGATATCATGGACCAGAGCCTCTCCCGTTCACCCTCGAGCAGGTA
>JAOZQW010000172.1 GCA_029932015.1 Candidatus Fermentibacteraceae bacterium | reverse complement strand
GTCGGAAAGTTGACAAGAGGTGGCTTATCCCCTGCATTCTCAGTCACAGCACGGGCGAAGCGTTCGGCTTCTTCCTTCGTTTTGACATTAAGCTGGGCGAATGCATTTCTGCCCTCATACGTTACGCCGTTCGACTGGGGATAGGTCTGCCCGGTATGACCTTTGATGGCGATAGCGAACCCGGCACCAAGGACGCTCAGTATCGCGATCTCCTGCATGTCCTTCAGCATGAGCTGCCAGCTGCCCTTGCTTCCCAGGCTCCTGCAATAGAGTCTGACATTACTGAGGAAGTTGGTCGAGACATTATCCTGATGCTGATAGATCAGCTTCTCGCCTGGCAGAAACTCGAATCCGCATTCCGGGCAGTGATGGACATCACTCCTGATAAACATGCCGCACTCAAAACAGATCTTCTTCAGGGGTTTACCACAGGAGCTGCAGAATGTTGAATCACTGGCGTTCCTGACTCCGCATCCTCCGCATACCCAGGCGAGAGAATCATCCGTCTCCATGACGAACTCCGCATCACAGTAGCTGCATACAAGCTCTGTGCCATGCCTGTCGAGTTCGGACCCGCCGCATTGCGGACAGTTGATGATCTTCATTCCAGGCTCAATCGGTCAGAACAGCTTCAACAGCACTGAAAGAAGCAGAGCGATGGCTGTCAGCACGCTAAGCGCGCAGCCGGGGCAGCTGCAGCCGCCGGAGCCATGGGAAGTCTCCTCTGCTTCCTCGTACTCCTCCAGGACCTCGGTATCCCCGTCGGGGCGGACCTTCATGCCGCTATCTCGCGGGGGCTTTCTGGTCTTGAAGAGGTTGCTGGGGCCGGGCTTCTTTGGTTTCGAGCTTGAGGAGCTGGAACTGCGGGTCTTGGAGCGGGATGATCCAGTCGACTTGGAGCGGGATGATCCTGAGGGTTTGCTGCGGATGCGCTTGGAACCACTTGATCTGCGTATCTTCTTCACAGGTATCACCTCTCAATGAGTTACATGAGCTATGGATGCACTTCGGTTCTGACCTTCAGTTCCTCCCACCATTCGTCCTCGGAGATATCGAGATCACTGAGTTGGAAGATGTCCTCCATGGGAATTGCGCACCAGGAGTCACCGAAGGAGACAACTACATCAAGGATGTCCCAGGGCTTCTCCATGTCCACGCCGCTTGTGACTGCACAGACAACCATGAAATCGTACCAGTTCTCCTCACTGGCCGTCCATTCCCCGCCGAGTGATACGAAGGCGACGAGGGCGCTGTCAGGACCGGCAAGCGAGACAAGGCAGGGCATGGTCATCTGAGTCTCGATAAGATCGCTGATGATGAGGGCGTCTTCCATCCACTTGGAGTCCTCTGCAACTTCCGAGACAGCGGTGCAGGTCAGAAGAAAAATGAGTACACATATCATATGCTTCATTGGGTCACTCCCAATCCAGACCGGTCTCATGAAAGTGAGTAATTTCACCATCACTGACTTCTATGATACAGTATGCTGCTCCTTCTCCGGGTGTCATTACTGGTGACCAGACAGAGACCCTGAACACATCCGCTCCCCCTGTCTCATCCCCTGCGGATATGGCAATCTCTTCCAGATCCTCCCTTGATGGCAGGTCGGCTACATCCAGACTCACTTGTACATTGCAGTATTCCCCTGCTCTAAGTACATCTACAATTGTGTACGGGATGCCGGATGACACCTGATGATCTCCTTCAGAGGTAGAACTCCCGCCGCACGCCAGGAAGAATATCATCGTAACCGCAATCGCCTGCCCTATGCTCATTGTCGATCTCCATTTCCGAAATAGCACTTGTCCTATACGCATTCACTAATTCCCGTGAAAAGAAGGCTGTTGAGGAAGCTCCAGCACTTCAAGGTGGATGATGATCAGGCTCGAGCCTGAGGGAAAGTAGCCTGTACCGTTCTCAACGGTGATCGGCATCCATGTGGGAACTCCGGTGTCCAACTCCCGGCTATCGAGAGTACCGGCATCGATCAGAAGTACATGGCCGTCCCCGGACACCGCCAGGAATTGCTCATCGAGAGCAGTCACCCATACACCGGCGTCAGAGAAGTCCATGACCGTTCCACCATCTATGAGAAGATCGTCCTGGAGTCTTGAACCTAACCATATCTGCCCATCGCTTGCGCCGATACAGAACATATCCTCACTTAAGACAAGCTGGCTTGAATAGAGGTCCACGAAGGTCTCCGGTGCTCCGCACCATGTTGTCATCCCGGTTTCAGGCTCCATCTCACAAAGGTCACCCTCGTTGAAAAGATAGAGATAGACTCCGTTCTCATCCCCTGCGAGATATTCGCAGTCACTCACTGTCGCAACCATTCTTCCGCTGCCGGTGTCCAGCATGGTCAATTCTCCTGATGCGGTGGTTACGAATGCGAGGACATCCGAAACATGGTGGATATGAGCGTAGCCTGCTCCACCGGTATCAAGCACTCCCTCGGATCTCCATAGGAACTCTCCTGTTGCAGCATCGAAGCATCTCACAGAAGGTATGATGGAGCCTGCGAATAGCTTTCCGTTATGGAGATTGATGTCAATGAGGGTGGGCACCATGCCCATCTCGCCTGGTGAATCAGAGAAGGTCCAGAGGATCTCGCCCGTTGCAGCGTCCATTGCAGCAAGCCTGGTCTTGGAAGCAACATAGAGAGTGCCGTCTTCGATGATACTGGGTGCGATGACGGTCGCCCCAGTCTGCCAGAGGAACTCCTGCTCGCCTGTCTCTGCGTCCAGGCAGAGGAGTCCGACCGAGTAGATCACCGAGTAGAGTCTGCCATCATGATACTGGAGGTTCCAGGGCGTATCTTCAAAAGATGTGTCGTCACCCGTGCTCCCTCTGAACCAGAGTTCCTCTCCGGTACCGATGTCCAATGCAAGGATGCCGCAGCCGCCTGTTGAGGTTGCGCCCTCTCCGTGAAGGGATGCGTAAAGAATGCCATCCCTGACAACGAACTCACTAAAGTTACCGTAGGGGCTAAGATCGAGTTCGGTGATTGGATCAGCCGGCACGGCTGCGAAAGAGAGAAGCAGCAAGGCGGGAATAATTGCGCGAATGGTCATCATCTCACCTCCGCGGATCTGGTGCCGGGGAATAACGCCAGCCAGAATGAGCATGACAGACTACGGTCATCCAATATCAATTGATGCGAATTTGTCACCCATTCTCTTGCTTGAAACCTCGAAGAGCTTCTTCATGTGATCGTCCATGGTGAAGTAGAAGACCTGCCAGCCCATTTCAACCAGACCGAGTGTGTAATCGACCATGCGCTCCCTGCGGCGCCAGTCCGAATGCTGGAAGGCGTCATCGAGAACGATGAAAGCCGTATCATCCAGGGCCGCGGCGGCAAACGCTGTGCGGAGGGCGAGATGCACCTGCTCCTGGGCTCCGGTACTGAGCTGATCGAGCGGGAAGCTCTCTCCATCATCGGCTTCGAGGATCAGCTCTCCATCCTCTCCGAGCGCCAGACCGGTGTATTTGCCTGTGATGCCGCGGAGGGGATCGGTCAGTCCTGGTGCTGTGAGTCCTTCCTCCATACGCTCCTTCTCGAGGGCTCTGAACCCGTTCAGGGCATCCATAACGCAGATCTGTGCGAGTATGTCAGCGGTGATCCGCCTGTGCTCCTCAGCCTTTTCATCCCTCTGCTCCTGAAGTGCGGAGCGGAGATCCTCCCAGGATTCCCTGACATCCAACCCCGTACGGTTGGCGAGGATGGACTTGAGGCTGCTCTCGCTGTTCTGAACGTCTCTCAGTTCATGCTCAAGTTCAGTGATCTCCTCTGAGAGCTGACGATAGCGCTCAGGGTTCCACTGGATCGCGGGCTTGGCCTGCAGGAAGTCATCCTGATCGACATCGAGCCTGTCCAGCTCCTTCTCGATGGCATCGGACTCGCTGTCGAGGTTGGATCGGAGGGTCTTCAGGCCAGTAAGAGCCTTGCCCCATTCGGAGGGAGGGTGATTCTCGAGGCCATGCCGGCTGAAGAAGCCGCCCATGCCTGCCTCAAGCATGGCGATGACTCCCTCGAGGTCCTTTACCTGTCTCTCTGTCTCCTGAGCGTGATACTCCTCTTTCCCGAATTTCTCAGCCATGGCATTGAGGTCGGCGATGCTCGCGAGGGGTCTGTTGTATCTGGCCTGGAAGTCGCTGCGGATATCAGCAAGCTCCTTTCTATTCACAGCATCCTCACCTGCAGAGGTCACGCTATTGTGATGAAGGAGCATCGTTATGACCGAGCCGACAGCACAGACAATGAGTGGGATCGGCATGCTGAGCAGGCCGGTTGTGACGGCTGCAGCGAGCAGGACTATCGTGAGCGCCAGGAGGAATGACTTCCGGCCTTTCGGTTCGGTCCTGGATGCTGCTGATGTGTAGACCTCTGAGGCGTGCTTGACCCATCTGGAATCATCGGCTGCAGAGCGGAGTCCATCGAGTGTTTCGCTTCTCCGCTGGTATTCATTCAGTTTTTCACTGTGTGATCTGATATCAAGCTCTGCATCGGATATCTCTTTCGGCTCGGGGAGAGCGCTCTCATTCATTCGAACTCGAGCCAGATCCGAATGCAGCTGGTAAGCCCTGTGCCTTCTGGCGAGGTCCTGATTCTGGAATTCCTCTTCGAGAGCGGCCTTCCGCTTCTCCAGTGAGTGAACAGCGCCTCTGTCGAGATCGGCGTCGAGGCTCTGGAGGAGTTCGTCCAGAACGTCAAGCTCGGCGCGAAACTCATCGCGCTTCTTCTTCGGACTGTTCTGGGTGGCCCGGATCACGCCATGCTCGAGGGTGGCATCCCGCAGGCTCTTCGCAACCCTGTCCTCTACCCTGTCAAGAGTATGCTCACCCGAGAGAAATGTTTTAAGAACAGCACTGCCGACGCCATCTCCTTCCTCGGAGAGTCTCGTATCACCTGCTCTGACGATGAGCATCCGGGAGAGGTCCTGCGGGAGCCCCGAGTCGGTCAGCCAGAGATCGTCCAGCTTGGCCTTTGATTTGGTGAAGTCAACGGGTTTCTCCCCGATGCCGGAGATGACTGCCTTCCCTGAGGGAGACCAGTCCCGAAGGACCCAGCTGCTTCGTTTGCCTGATTTGAATAGAAAACTGATCAGGGCTTCAACTATGAATGTCTTGCCGGACTCGTTCGGACCATAGATGAGGTTCAGGTCAGCGGGTTCGAATCTGAAGTCATCCTTCAGGGGACCGCCGCGGTTGACCTTGAGGCTATCTATCCTGACGGGCATCAGGAACCTCCCTCACCGTAGATGACACGGAGAGCTGACTCGACGATCATGCTCCTGCCGGGCTCATCATCACCGTAATCCCATTCGATCTGCTCGATTATCTCGCGAGCCCTGTCGGCCACGGCGCCGAGCTGTCTGTCATCGGAACT
>JAOZQW010000480.1 GCA_029932015.1 Candidatus Fermentibacteraceae bacterium | reverse complement strand
GATGAGAATGGCGATTATGGCGCTCGCTATCAGCAGCTCGATAAGGGTGAAGCCCCGTCTGCCGCTTTCAGGGAGCATACTCGACATCCTGTCCTCCCGTCCGTTTTTCATACCGATTTGTTATCCATTCTATATTCATATTCTACACCTGTATAGAGTCTTCTATCAAGCCTGACCATTTCCCCGTGGAGAGTTGTCACACCAACGTGGATCTCTCTGCCGTTATCCGGCAGGAGGATAACACTGGTTTCAATACTGTATTCATCGCCGCCGCTGTAGATTGAATGAAGCGTAATGCCCTCGTCGGGAGGGATCTCCAGACTGATCATCTCTCCCATCGTCGAGGAAGCAAGCTGCAGGGCTGTGCGTCTTCTGGAAAGATCTGCCCTTCCATCAAGAAAAAAACTGACTGAGAGTGAAAGGACGCCTATTACAGCAGATACTGCGAGGATAGTGAGAATAAGGCTGCCAATGGTCAGGCCTCTATCCCTCATACCTCACCTGCCGTCATCATTGATACCAACACTATGCGCGAATGGCTTTCATCGCCGGTCGCTCCCGAATGAAGCCTGACCGATACTGTCTCATTAAAGATCGGTGAATCTCCGGGAAGACCGGTGGAAACACCCAGGAGGAATTCCATTCCTCCGCTGCCGACCGGATCAATATGAATGGTAAGTCCGTCACTGCGAGGAATAGCAACATCTCCCCCTCCGGAGGCATCGTAGTCTCCCGTTCTTCCTCCTGTGAATGTCATCATGGTTCGATCGGAAAGCGGGGATTCGGATACATGCAGTAGATCGGAAGATCTGCCGAAGAAGGCCTCGCCATCAAAGACCAGCCTGCCGCTGTATCCGGCAAGGGCAGTCCCGGCAGCCGGGAGGGTCTGGAACCCGGACCAGAGAAGCTTCCGCCAAGCGTGTCTGCCATCAGGTTGCTCCCACAAGCCACCCATGCCGTATCGTCCCTCCAGAAAACCCCATGCAAGGAGTTTTCCCCCTTCGAGCACATCGACCTGTACGAATTCGCCCCCGGAGAGAAGGCAAGCAAGGGTAGATGGACCGGCCCAGGCGATGTCGGTGGAGCCGTCCTGGTTGAAATCACCGGTAAACACATCGTGGACGGGGGAACCGTGTTCATCGGTCTCTCTCCCTGGTGCCAGGATCTCTCCGAACAGCCCCGTGCCCTCTGCAAGGACCGGACAGGTTCCAGCAGGTGACTGAAGCCAGGTGTTCAATGCTGCTCCTTCGAGATCGACAAGCACTGCGCGATTGCTGCCGTCAGTGATAACAGCTGAGCATCTGCCCTGATGTGAACCCATTGTTACGACAGACGAGGGTTTAAGAGTCAATCCATCCAGCGGATACGACTGCACCGATCCCCCTGGACCGATGGCATATAGTGTGTCACAGCCAGCCTGACCGGCAGCCAGTACCGCAACCGCACCCGCACCAGATGTGTTTCCGGCAATGATCCAGTGGTCCGGAGCTTCGGGT
>JAOZQW010000479.1 GCA_029932015.1 Candidatus Fermentibacteraceae bacterium | reverse complement strand
ACAGCAGAAGAAGAAGAACGAGCATTTCACTCCTCCCATCAATCTCCCTTTTCCGGCTTCTCGAGACTCTCCAGGTAATCCTTAATGAGCAGTTCAGCCTTCTCCTTGTCCGAACTCATCACCAGCACATAGCCCCATACCGGGTTCAATGCAGTAGCAACCCCGTTGAACATCGGTATCTGCCTGCTCTTCAGGGCTGCTTCGACGTCACTGCTTTCGAGAAACGACTGGATCGAAAGCGCTTCCATCTCGGATGTAGCTTCAAGAACAACTACCAGGTCCTCGTTATCGTTCGACATTTACTCCCCGCTTTCCTTTCTGAGTCCCATGAAGGCATGCAGCTCTGATATTTTATGCAAAATGCACGCTAGTGAAGCATAATCAAAGAGGGACGACAAGACAGTAGAGGAAGAGTCCCGCCCATCCACACAGTGCTGTATGTTACACTGAATGGGGGTGCCCCGCGTTGGGCTGAGAGCATACCCTTGGAACCTGATCCGGTTAGTGCCGGCGGAGGGAATGAAAAGTCAGTATGAAAAATAACAGTAGAACAATTATCGAAGAGGCCAGGAGCGGCATAGCCGCACCTGTTGTCAAACTTGCCGCAGAGCGGGAAACCGCCCCTCTGGAAGATATCATGAAGGGGCTGGCGGACGGCACAGTTGTCATCCCGGCCAACAGCGGCAGAGATATCACCAGACCATGCGCCATTGGTCGGCGAATGACAGTCAAGACCAACGCCAATATCGGCAGTTCCGCCGACTTGGAATCGATGGAAATGGAACTGGAGAAGCTCAAGGTTGCGGTCGCATGCGGCGCGGATACAGTCATGGATCTCTCAACCGGACCTGCCTGGCGGGAGATACTCAGGAATATTGTTGGAAGAAGCCCGGTCCCGATAGGAACAGTTCCCTTATACCAGGTATTCGGAGAAGTACTCAGAAGTGGCGGTAAAGCCGCTGATATAGAGGAAGATCAGTTCTTCAGCGCAGTCGAGGATCACTGCAGGACCGGTGTCGACTATCTTACACTTCACTGCGGAGTCACCCGGAGAGCGGTTGATCTCCTTCATTCACAGGGCAGGAAGCTGGGTATTGTCTCCCGCGGCGGTTCTCTCCTTGCTGAATGGATGGATGCTCACGGTAAGGAGAACCCGCTCTACAGCGGTTTCGACAAGCTCATCGATATCCTCCGAGTACATGATGTCACATTCTCGCTTGGTGACGGACTTAGACCGGGCTGTATTTCAGACGCATCAGACAGAGGTCAGATCGAGGAGCTTATCACTCTCGGCGAACTCCAGAAACGATCGCTGGCTGCCGGTGTCCAGGTAATGATCGAGGGGCCAGGGCACGTACCGCTGGATCGCATCGAAGAGAACATACGGATGCAGAAGAGTCTCTGTGGAGGCGCTCCTTTCTATGTTCTCGGACCCATTGTCACCGACATAGCACCAGGATACGATCACATCACATCCGCTATCGGAGGCGCTCTGGCA
>JAOZQW010000171.1 GCA_029932015.1 Candidatus Fermentibacteraceae bacterium | reverse complement strand
ACCGGAAGGATGATCACTACACTCGAGAGATCACAGCTTGCAGCGGGTGAGTATTCTGTGCGATGGGACGGCAGGATGCAGAACGGGGAGCCAGTTTCAGCCGGTCTCTTCCTCTGCCTGATCCGATCAGGAAGTATCACGGAATCAACCGGTCTCTGTCTGCTCAGATAAGTCTCATACTGTGCTTCCAATCGCGTTGACGACTTGGTGAGCAGCTTATACAATTAGGTAGATATGTATAAGACAGCATGGAGGTTCTGGATGCACAGGTTATGGGTTGCTCAAATCATCCTACTATTTGCTCTCTTCTTCTCCATCTCCTGCCTGACGGATCCGAACGCACCGGAGCAGCTCAAGGTGGAGATCACTTCTGTCGAGTTCAGCGGTGACTACATCTGGCAGGAATCGGGGCAGGACAGCGGCAGGTCGAATGAAGCTGTTGCACTCGCTGCACCAATTGATGGTGTTCGGGGTCTGCTGTGCAGATTCACCATTCGCTGGACCCGCTTCACGGATTCAGATTTCGCATCGTACAAGCTCTACAGGTCAGCCTCCCCGGGGATACCCGAAAATACAGGCGACAGGATCCTCCTGAAAACTCTGTATGTGGATTCGGTAACATCCTATGATGACACCTATCAGCTTGACTGGGACAGCACATATTACTACAGGATCCAGGTTGAGGATGTATTCGGCAAGTCCTGGTGGAGCAATGAGGTAACAATTACCGCACCTGTGCCAGAGCTGACAGGCAGCTCTGTTATGCCGCTGCCTGCTCCTGAGCTCTCCATAACCGCAAATGGATGGGTTGGATTCGATCTGACCTGGACAGCATGCCACCAGGAGTGGTTCGAGGGCTATTCACTGTTCCGCAGCAACTCGAGCAACATCTCTGAGAATCCGGAAGACGCCGAACTGGTGTTTCAGACCGGCAGCATGACCGACACGGTCTTTACCGATCTCGGTCTGACTCCGGATCTGCACTACTTCTACGCTTTACGGCTCGATGCGAAACTCGGGCAGCATGTCTGGAGCAACGAAGTAACCGGTGAAACCCATATTCCCTACCCCGATCAAATCAGTCTCTCATTCGGATTTGATGAATCCGCAAACTACTTTGAAGACCGGATTGTCATGGACGGGGATGGCAATTACATCTACTTCGTAGTGGATCATTATCTCTATGTATCTCCCAGAACTGAACTTGTTAAGCTGACGAGTTCCTTTTCATGGGCTGGCTCCGCCACCCTCGACTACCCGGGCATCGCAGGTCCTTTTGATATTCATCCCGATGGCACCAAGGCATTTGCCGCGGAGAACTACCGGAATCCCTCAAAGGTGCTGGTATTCGAGACCTCTGGGATGACCCTGGAGGACGAGATAGAGATCGGGAATAATATTCAGTGGATACACGTATTGAGCACTGGACAGTATGTGTATTTTCTGCAATCCGGAAGAATCGATGTATACACTACAGGAGACTACTCGCTAGTGACCAGAATCTATTCTAGCCAGATAGTTGAAGGTTCACGACTCTGTTCCTCTTCAGACGGGACCAGGCTTTTTTGCAGCTCTCCGGGGGCCATCCTGATCTTTGATACTTCTACACATGAGATAGTATCGACCATTCCCGTAGCGTATAACTTCCTTGACATCAGATTCTCTGGTGATGGTTCCAGGCTGTATGGAGTCGGATACTCAGGTGACTTGATGGCAATTGATCTGCAGTCGGAGACTGTCCTGTGGACCAGCAACCCCGGATCCCCTATAGGCGGTATGTGCCTTCTATCTCCGGATGACGATTACATCTATTTGACTCATACCGGATGGTATAACCCTCTTGTGTTTATAGTCGAAGCCAGTACCGGAGACCTTGTAGACCAGGTCTACATGGAGAGCGGTCACCGCAGAGGATACGGGATCGAGTCTTCTCCCGACGGAATGCATGTATATCTCATATCCAAGAATACTTCAGGCAGACCAGGGATTCATATGCTGTCGAGGTAAGACATCCCTCGGTCCAGCTAACCAACCTCCGTCAGAGAAGACAATCCCCCGGTGTGACTACCTGACCGGTCTTGCAAGCATGTCGATACCCATGGCGGCGAGTATTTCAGCAGCCATTGAGAAAGGATTCCCGTCGGATGCCTCGAGGATAACGACCAGTTCGAATAGACCTTCGTTAATATCCAGCGTGCCGGCTACCGAACTCAGAGGTGAGGTTTCGTCGACCACATTGGCCTGGGCTGCCGAATTCAGAGGGAAGCCCATGGCATCCTTGATAGTCTCGATATCAGATATGAAGACTACTCCATGGTTCGAGCTGATACCCATTCCCTGCTCGCTTGCAAAATCCTCGAACTCAAGACCGTTCACCAGGTCGGTGAGGCTGTAGCCGCCTGCGATCATCAGCGTGTTGTTCAGCACTCCGAACTCGATGCTCTCTATACCAGGGGCCACTGAACCCTCTGCGCTGTAGCAGGTCGTCCCGTCGATATCGAACTCGGTCAGTCCGAAGCCTTCAGTGCCGGTCATCATTGTGCTGATGAGATTGAGTAGATCAGTAATTGCCTCTGTATCGGTCAGCCCGAATTGGATGGCGGCGGAGTACTGCTCATCACTTGCTCCATAGGAGAGACAGATATCACCTGAAAGTGTATTGAGCAGATCGGAGAAGGAGTCAAATCCGAACATCGCGATACCCTGACTCATATCCTGGTCGATGCCCAGTTCCTCTGAAACTTCCTTCAGTGAGGCCATATCAAGTGAGATGCGCAGGATACTGGTTGCACTGGCCGGGATGCGGATGTCCGAGCTCAACGGGGATGCGGCCAGTACGTCAGACTGCCTGACAATTTCGGGGTCAGTAGTGTACGCAGCCAGCCTGAGGCTGAGTTCTGGTCCCTCTGACTGCATCTCGAAAAGCATACTGTGAACATCGTCCTCTTCCATGATGTCTTCGAAGCGGATGAAGACTGAGGCACTCGGTGCGATGAGTGAATTGCTTCCTGTCAGCCTGGAATAGTCGGGGTCGGAGGCCAGAACAGGACCTGATCCAGGATCGAACCCATCCAGAATGCCTGCGTTCTCTGCGATCAGCACTATTGAATAGCCGCCTGTCTCCCTGAATTCCAATTCACCTTTGAATTCACCGGATTGCGCCAGAAGGTCAGTGAAGAACTGCTGAACAAGTTCGTGGTTGGAACTTGGGACATACACACAGACGAGAGAGACATCGCCTTCAGAACTTTCACCATTCACAATGAACCCGACATCCCTGCCGCGATCCAGTGCGAGCGCATCCACCCAGTTGTCCCAGTTCAGGGGATCGAAGCCGAGTGCTTCCTGCATCTGATCGATATCACCATCGTATGCGATAGGGGAGTCTGCGAGCGCATTCAGTACGGCGATAATCCCGACACCTTCAGGATTAACTGCTGCGTAGATGTCGTAACCCGCAGGCATCGTTCCCATGAGCCTGTCTCCTTCAACCACGGTGCCGCAGGAAGTGATCGCGATCACTGCCAATAAGATAGAAATAGCCATGAACTTCATCTCAGTCCTCCATTCAAATCTGATATGTAAGGTTCAATCAGTTCCTCGTGTTCAACGACCTTGTCCCTCATTCCAAGGGCTCTGGCTATCCTGGCCGATTCCTCATGCGCGCGGACCCAGCTCACAGTACCGGGAGGAGCGAGAACGGCCTGCCTCTCGAAGAGTTCAAGTGAGAGTTCGTAGTTCCCCATGTTGTAGGCTCTTACCGCGAGAGAGCCGATGTAGTGACTCTCGGGGAGTAGCGGGACAGGGAAGAAGAGGAGCGGGAGCAGCAGGAAGAGCCCGACTAATACGAACACCAGCCCCTTGAGGAACATCTCCCTGAACAGCTCCAGGAGACACTTCATGCCCAGCACCGTGGAAATGAGGATAAGTGGAAGGACAGGGAGGAAGTATCGTTCCGAATGAACCACGAGGAGGCATGTGGCCAGTGTTATCCCTACCGGAAGTAGAACAGCGAGCCTGTTCCTGCCCCTGAACAGGAATGGCAGGATCGAAAGTAGGAATAGTCCGGAGATGAGCCACCTCGGAGTGATGAAGAGTCTGAGGAGGGAATTGAAGGATCCGGTCCGGCAGAACTCGTAATAGGTGTCGAAAGGGCGGATGCCGAAGAAGCCTGCGTATTTGATCCCCAGCAGCTCCAGCTCCCTCTCAGGTTCCGACCTGATATGCTCCATGGCGATACCGGTCCAGTATGCGTCTGCTTCAGCCGGAGTAACTGCGCCCTGTTCAGCCGCCAACTGCATGCCAACCTCGTGTATATCCCGCCTGCCGTCCTCTATCAGACCCAGGGAGAGTATCGGGGGGCCATAACCTGTGGCGTCGGCGGAATGACCGAGCACGAGGTTCAGCCCTGTTGCCCTGGGGAATGGATAGAAGCCGCCTCCCGACTCCATCTGCTGCCATGACAGGAACAGGAGGGGGACGGCCAGTGCGGCGCTGGCGATCAGAATACTGCGCCAGTCCCTCTTTTTCACCCATCCCCATACCGGGAGGGAGAAAAGAAAGAGGTAGGGGGGTCTGAGACCGGTGAGTATCCCTGGTATCAGTCCCTGGAGAAGACAGCTTCCTCGACTGGAGACCTTATTCTCCGACCCCCTGAGCTGGAGTAGAGAGAACAGCGTGAGTAGAAGCGCCATCATTGAGACCGGCAGGATAGTGAATTCAACAAAGGCAGCCGGTGCATACAGACACCAGGCGACTGAGGCGATGACCGAGGAGGGAAGCCCCGCTCCCGCCAGCCTTGCAGTTCTGAAAATGAGCCATGCAGTCAGTACGCCAAGGATACTCTGAAAGGCGAAGAGACCTGTCCTGTCAGCTCCCACAGCGTAAAACGGAAGAATGAAGTACCTGTAGAGAGCACTGGAATAGACGAATGGACCAGATGGTGGCTTTCCCTGGAGGATACCCACAGCCGCTTCTTCGAACTGGCGGCAGGCCAGAACAGGCCAGTAGTAGAGTTCCGACTTGGAATCGATGATGTAGCCGACTGTATGAAGGATCCGGGTGAGGAGGGCGAATAGAAATACACCCCAGCCCACAGTCCTGTCTCTGTCCAGTGGCACTCCAGTCTCCAATCGTCAGTCGATTGATTGCATGAATGGGATACTGTCCTTTTCACCGCCCTGTGTAAAGGGGCCTTCCAGGAGTGCGGCAGAGGATCGATCCAATCTCTGAATTGAGAACGGAATTGAGGTTTGCTCTTTAAGACGTTGACCAAGATGTTGTAAGCTCCATATTATTCTTACTCTGGAAGTAAAACAGGATTTGTAAGACAGCTTGGAAAATCTCTTGAGATTCGGCTTCCTGCTGTCGATATTCGTTATCCAGAAGGATTGTTTTCGCTTGGAGATGAACC
>JAOZQW010000170.1:222-5438 GCA_029932015.1 Candidatus Fermentibacteraceae bacterium | reverse complement strand
GGCCTCGATAACTTCCAGAGTCTCATCCGTGCAGTTCCCAACGTTTACAACGAACTCATCCACTATCGGCAGGGCTGAACGAATCGATTCCTCGATCGGATATTCCAGTCTTATCGCATCTCTGACGAAAGTGAACCCAGATATTCCGACAGATCTTTTCATTGGAGTCCTCTCCATCCATTCAACGAAACATAAACCCCGCCCGCCGACCACTCAAGGTTGCAGCCCCTACTGAGGGAGAATATCTTCATGCATCATGCGCATACGGAGGGATAATGGACCTGTCGCTGGTTATCATCACAAGGAACGAGGAAGCGGAGATCGAACGCTGCATCCGCAGTGTTCCCTTTGCTTCTGAGACAATCGTAGTGGACAGTGGAAGTATGGACCGCACCGTTCAAATAGCCGATGGCATAGGTGCGAGGGTGCTGGAGCATCAATTTGTCTCATATTCGGCTCAGAAGCAGTGGGCTCTCGAACAGGCTCGCTGCGAGTGGGTTCTTGCACTGGATGCCGATGAGAGCCTTGATCCCGTGCTGGCGGATGCCGTGAAGCGGATCCTATCTACGAATCCTGAGCACTCCGCCTACAGACTTCCTTTCAGGATACTCTACATGGGACGACTGATGCGTTTTGGACCGTGGTCCAATGAAAGCCATTTAAGGCTCTTCAGACGGGAGGCTGCACAGTATACTGATTCCGGTGTCCACGAAGGACTTGCAGTAAAATTGGGCAGTGTGGGATCCATCCGGGAGGGCATGGTGGTTCATCACCCCTTCATGGATCTGGATGAACAGATCAGCAAGATGCGCTCCTATGCTCGAATGTGGGCTGAGAGGGAATTTGCTGACGGTCAGCGCTCCTGTCCCTGCCGCTGCGTCCTCAGACCGGCCTGGCGATTCTTCTCCTCTTACTTCCTGAGGGGAGGATTTCTGGAAGGATTTCCCGGTCTGACCGCCTCTGCGGTGAGCTCATGGTACGTCTTCCTGAAGTGGGCTTTGCTTCTGGAGATGACCCGTCAGGGGCCCGCAGTCACAAGCGAACCCGGTTCAACACCTGAAGCCTCCCATACCGGTGAAGGATCACCAGGGATATAGAGCTTCAGGTCCACAGGTTCATCTGAAGCCAGTCCGAAATGCAGAACTCCCCAGTCCTGGCTTGTCGTGCCGCTGCCGCCGGAGACCTGTCTCAGATGAATATCATCTCCCTGCACCAGTTCGACCGTACACCCGATTCCGGATGGATTGACTGATTCCGGGGGAGAGACCTTAACCAGCAGCCAGCTTCCACCCTCTGTCTGATTCTGGAGCAGTACCGGTCCGCTGCCGGAACCGACTGCCAGGTCCAGTCTCCCATCGAGATCAAAGTCTGCAGCAGCGGCGCCCCAGCCATTGAATACCCTTCCACCGGATAAAAAGCCGACATCAATGAAACGGGCCGGATCCCTCTCTATGCAGCGATAGAGAAAACTCCTCCTGCCCACGTATATCGAAGTGATATAGAGGTCCAGTCTCCCATCATTGTCAAAATCAGCCCAGAGCGGATTTGAGTGGGTCTCTTCGAAGAGTATACCCGTCGAAGGTCGCACGTCTGTAAATTCCCCATTGTTCTGGAGCAGCAGTTCACTCCTGTCTGAGAAGGAAATGTAGCGGGGATGGGCAAGATTGGCGGAGAAGAGGTCCCATGAGCCGTCACCATTGAAATCACCCCAGGCACTTCCGATGGTATGTCCCCACCAGCCTTCGTTGTCATGCCCCGCGCATCCACGCGAGAGTGCTGAGTTAGTGGCTCCGGATGGGTCATTTTCCCAGAGGAAGTTCTCCTGAAGACGATAGTTCGAGACGAAGACATCCATATCCCCATCCCTGTCGAAATCACAGGGACTCACTCCTCTTCCGCACCTGGCTTCACCAAGGAATGGTTCCATCCCCAGGCTGTCGGAGACCTCTCTGAATCCATCTGGACCGCCGAAGTAGAGAGCGTCATCGGTCCCTTCCCCTCGGTTCCCGGCAGCTTCGTAGCTGGCAAGATAGATATCCAGCCAGCCGTCAGCGTTCCAGTCAAAGAGACCCACACCCTCGACCGTCGAGCCGGTGGCTTCCAGTCCGAGTTCCCCTGTCATGTCTGAGAGGGAGCCCTCTTCATTCATGAATACCTGTACCGGGTTCCCTGAGGTGACCAGGTCCGCCCATCCATTCCGGTCGATATCGCCCCATATACCTCCGTTACCCTTGTTGCTGTCAGCAAATACCTCTTCAGAAACAAGTGTGAAACCGTCACCTGAATCGTTTCTGTAGAGGTCTCTGCCGAGGAGGAGGTCCGGCCAGCCATCTGCGTTCCAGTCGCACCACGATACCCTGGTTCCGCTCACAAGGCTGTCCGGGCCGAGGAGAGTTGAAACATCATTGAAAACCGGTCCTGCATATCCAGTCAGTTCCCTGCCTGCAGCGGTGACATCCGCTCCATCCGGCAGGAGTCCGGTCAGGCCCAACAATGAGCTGTCCGCCCAGCTGTTCCTGACGTCACCGAGTATTACCGCTTCAATCCAGGCATCCATTGCTCTCGATGTGTCGCCGATAGCGAGTGCAGCTGTGCCCTCGAGCCAGAGGTACGGACTCCTGGTGTGGTGGTCCCAGACTCCGAAGAGGTCGCTTCCTGAGACTTCCACTATCTCGTCAAGGGATGCCTGAGTGTCACCTTGAAGGAGAAGTGCCTGACACCTCCGCATGAGGAGGTCAGCCTCGAGTGCATTCCCGGTTATTTCCCATTCCTCGGGGGGCATACCGACCGGAATGGAGCTGGATTCCATGAGGGAGAGCCCTCTGTTGGTCAGTTCGAGGGCGTCAGACCAGGATGAGTCCCTCTCGATGTAAAGCACAGCACCCGAGAGATAGACCTGAGGGTCCTCCGGACATGACTCGATCCACTCACCGAGCAGCTCCTCCCAGTGGACTGAATCCGCAGTGCCGAGTGATGCAGACAGCAGGTATCTCCAGGTCCTGGACCGCCAGAGGTCTGAGTACTCGCCCCGGTCGGCCAAAAATCCTTCGAGGAAAACTACCCTCGCTGAATCGTCATACCAGACCGGGTAGAGGCCATCCCAGAATTCCCAGCCGATCAGATCAGATGTCTGCTGGGAAAGAGGATGGCTTTCCAGGAGAACAAGCGAGAGACTGTCCGTCAGAACAGTGTCTCCAAGGACAGATGCAGTCGTTACAAGGGAGAAGATAGCCTCTGGACCCCATTCAAGGATAGGCCCCCATTCCGATAGCTCTGTTCTGAGGAGTGCAGCAGAAAGCTCCGGATAGTAATCTACATCCGTAGAGAGGGTACTCCAGAGCATTGAGAACAGTTCATCTGAGGGCTCCTTCTCAAAGGCTCTTCCGAAGAGACGCGCAGCAGACGCGTTGTCTCCAGCAGCTTCGAAGATGACTGCATTCAATGAATCCGAACCGGCAGTCATTTCAGCTGCTCCCTCGAAATCCCGCACAGCCAGGTGCTCTTCGAGAGTGCCGATCTGTCCCATCGAGGCCAGCAGTATAAGAGAAACCACTAGTAACATCATTATCTTCTCCCTTGAGTGTATTTAGTATTGGTCTAACATAAGGCACTCATCCCGGTTGCGGTTGACCATGCTCCATGCATCGTTCATAACATCGGAAGACTTCCCGTTCGACTATCGAGCAAGCATGTGTTGACTCGATCGCGTCACTAACTGATTGGAGAAGGGATGACCAGGAACGGCATTATCCTCGAACTCAGGGAGGACGAGGCTTTCGTTTCCCTTACAGGGGCCGAGGAGTGTGAGAGCTGTGCCGCGAAAGGTTCGTGCTTCACCCTTTCCAGCAAGAGGAAGAGGGAAGACAAGCTCTGGCTCAGGAATGAGGTTGGAGCAGCAGTTGGGGACATGGTCGAACTCGAACTTGCTCCCTCAGCGTCTCTCAAGGTCATTTCAGTTACCTTTCTTGTCCCTGTTCTTCTGCTTGTATTCGGCTACATGTTCGCTTCCAGTGGCAGCGACGGTCAGAGAGCTGTTGGAGCGGGCATCGGACTGGTTACTGGAGTCATCATCGCACTGCTCGTTAACAGGAAACTTGCCGCGAGTGGCTTCACAGGACTCACATTGACAAGGATCATCCCGCGAGAAGAATGTGAATGAATGGATCTGTCCCAATACACAAGCGGATCGGACGGACATGTTTGATGAGATGAGAGAACTGGCGGAGAGCGTTGTCCAGCAGCTCAGACATCGCGGCGTTGATTACGGTGATGTGCGTATCGAATACATCGACAATGAAATCATGTCCTACCGCAAGCAGAGACTGGCCGGCATAGATGTGCAGGCAAGGCACGGAGTCGGCGTACGTGCACTTGCAGGCGGCTGCTGGGGCTTTGCATCCTGCACGGGGTATGATCGAAAACAGGTAGAGAGTACCGTCGACAGAGCGGTATCCGTAGCCAGAACAGGCGCGGGTATCCCGGGCCCCGGAACGATACTCGCTCCTGAAGAACCCGCTCTCGGGCATTACAGCGGTCCCTGTCTCAGGGATCCTTTTGAGGTTCCAAGGTCCGATAAGCTGGAATTGCTTGCCAGGGTCTCCGATATCATGACCGACTCTCCGCTGATCAGTATGAGCTGGGCACAGCTCTGGTTCGAGAGGCGGAGGAAAGTGGTTGCCAGCACGGAGGGCACTCTCGTCTCGACAGATCTTACATTCACCATGCCCATCCTTCAGGCCTTTGCAGTTGATGGTGATGATATGCAGAGCAGGACGATGCAGGATGGGGCCAGGATCGCCGGATGGGAATGGGTGGATGAACTTGATCTGATCTCCTGGGCAGAGAAAGCGCGTGAGGAAGCCATTATCAAGGTAAAATCCGAGGAGGGACCCTCGGGAGTCATGGATCTCGTCCTTGACGGCACGCACCTCAGCCTGACGATGCATGAATCAGTCGGACATCCCACCGAGAGCGACAGGGCACTTGGCTGGGAGGCCAATATGGCCGGCCGAACCTTCCTAGAGATCAAGGATCAGGGACACCTGAAGTATGGATCTGAAATAGTCAATTTCGTGGCAGACAATACAATGCCGTACGGTGCAGCTAGCTGGGGGTGGGACGATGACGGTGTTCCAGGCCGTAAATGGTACACTGTGAAAGACGGCATATTCCAGAAGTTCGGCTCCGTCAGGGAGACTGCTCTCCTCGTGGGTCAG
>JAOZQW010000170.1:0-212 GCA_029932015.1 Candidatus Fermentibacteraceae bacterium | reverse complement strand
GAGCACAGGCTGCTGCAGAGCTGAGACATTCTCCAGCTTCCCCATCAACAGGCAGCCCAACTTCTACCTCGAACCAGGAAGGGAAGCACTCACTCCAGAGGATATCATCTCTGATGTCAAACGCGGCATCTACATCGAGGGGAGGGGCTCCTTCAGCATCAGCCAGAGAAGGGTCAACTTCCAGTTCGGGGGTGATCTCTTCCACGAGATCT
>JAOZQW010000169.1 GCA_029932015.1 Candidatus Fermentibacteraceae bacterium | reverse complement strand
ACTCCCTACTGGAATACGGACACTACCGTGACATACGAGTCGAACAAGCCTACTCTCTTCTATCCTGATCTCTATGCGGTCTTCAGAACCGGCGACTGGGCAGTGTATGGCGCATTCACAGTGCCGGCCGGAGGCGGTTCGCTGGACTACAAGGATGGCATATATGCGATGCCGCTGCTTGAGACAGGCGTTCAACGCGCGATGCACGGTGGTGACCCCCGGTATTTTGCACTCATGACCGAAGGCAGTATTGAAGCCTCCTCCCAGTACCTTGCCGGAACAGCCGGAGTATCATATGCGGTAAATGACATACTCTCAGTGGGGTTTGCCGGCAGATACACTTCGGGAAAGAAGAGCTACAGCGGTACTGGTGATTTTGTTGTCATGTTCGATTCAATCCCGGGTGATACAGTTCCACCACTGCCGGTTGGCACAGAGCATAGAGTACTCGATGTCGAGAAGACCGCCAGCGGATTCAACGGGATAATCAGTATAGATGTAGTTCCGACTGAAGATATGAACATTGCCCTGCGCTACGAGACCAGGACCGATCTGGAGTTCGAGACCACCGTGACCACTAACGACTGGGCCGCCTTCGGTCTGCCGGACTCGTCATATACCGATGGGTACACCCAGCGAAGAGATCTTCCCGCCATGTTCTCAGGCGGTATCTCCTACAGGTTCTCTCCCGAGTTTCAGCTGAGCACGATGTGGAATTACTATTTCGTTGAGGATGCAGCTGAGGACAGCCTTGATGGGCTCGATGACGACTATACCAACGGCTGGGATGCGGGAGTGGGAATTGATTATCAGGTCTCTCAGAGAGCGCTTCTCGGCCTGGGTTACGTCTACTCCAACCTCGGAGGCAACGAGGATACCTTCAGCGACTTCGAATACAATCTGGACTGTCATTGCATCGGAGGAGGTGTGCGCTACTCTCTCAATGATGACATGGCCCTGACTCTTGCAGGGGGCAGGAACATCTATCTCGAAGGAAGCGGTTCGGGGCTGTATGAGAACTCGACATACAACAAGAAAGTCTGGTACTTCGGTCTCGGTGCCGAGATCAGTTTCAAGTAGATCATTGTAGACGGTCGGGCAAATACAGCGCTGCCGTCTTATCAGGATAGAGGATTCCAGATGTTCCACAGGAGCCTGAATTCATGCGTATCAGTCCTGGCTGCCTCGATCCTTGTCGCAGCTGTTTCAGCATGCGATAAGTATGCCGAAAATCCCGGAGCCGATCTGGAGGATGGTAGCTACGTCCTGATAATCGGCGAACCCTCCGGGGAATCCCTTATGCAGATGCCGGGGTTCGGAGAGGGACCTGTATTCTTCGCGGATTCCATACTGATCGACCTGTCAGATGAGTATTCCAGACTGGGAGTGAGCCTGGTGCAGATACCCGATCCAGCCTGCTTCGACATGGCAGATATATATTCTGACCGGTCCGTCTCTCCATCAGCCACTGTACTGTCTATCCCGGAGCAGCAGGATTCGCTGTTTGCATGCATCCAGAGAGCGGGTTTCAGACCCACTCTGCAGATATGTGACTCGTACTATTCCTATGAGATGCTGTCAAACACCTCGGCAGATGGAGGAGGTGACCCTGCGGAATATCCGTCATTAGCGCTGGTTGAACTGGTGCAGCATTTCGGAGATACTGAAGTATGGGGAGAGGATTGCCTCGATGGAGTGGAGATCATCAATCTCCAGACAGACAGCAGCACAGCCTCGGACCGAACACTGCTGAACGGGTACTTCATCAGTGCGGTTCAGGCTATCCAGATCGAATTTCCCGACCTGCCGGTTGGGGGAGGTGGCTTCATTGTAACGGAGGAAGCACTGGCTGATACGATGTTCAGGTCACTCTTTCGTCAGTTGGAAGAGAGTGCTGTCTCTCTCGATTTCATTACTTTCAGGATCAACTCCCCCGACCTCGACATGTACCGGAACATCCCGCTGCTCATCCGCGACATCATGGGAGAGTACGGCATGGAGGATATCGAACTGCATCTGACAGGAATGAACATGAATCTGGCCGGCCAGGATGATGATGCTACCTGTCCTATGGACATGCCTCAGGGAGCTGCATCACTGACATCCATCCTTCTTCTTCTTCAGGAAGCGGATGTGACCAATGCATACATTACCCCGATCATAGATCGTCCTGCGGAAACGGGCTTTGTTAGCGGGGCAGGGCTGTTCGAAGAGGACGGCTCACCCCGGCTGACCGCTGAAGTACTGCTTCTCTGGAAGCATCTGCTTGATCATCCGGCAAGAGTAGATGCCGGAGTCACCAGATACGGGGAGGACGAGTGCCCTATCTACCGGCAGATGAATGTCATCGCAGGAGAAGACCGCGAGGGAGAACTAGCGATCCTCATAGTGAGCATGTCGGGGGACAGCAGCCAGATAAAGCTGGAGTACCTCTCCCGCTGGGTCACTTCAGGTGCGAATGGGGTCATATTGAAACTGGACCCGCTGGGCGATTCACTGATAACTGAGCCCTTTATGGAAACGTCGATCCATCTCGGGCCGTATGAAACACTGCTGGTACTGACTGTCCCGGTAGGTTACTAGCAGTAGACGAAAAACAGGAAGGTGTTATTACTATGAGCTGGCTGAAGAGAATCACCAAGAAGACCGCTGCCATGGGCAGGAATGCAGAATCTGGAAAGTCGGATGATGGACGACCCTCGAAGAAGTCCCGCCATCCGGAGAAGAAGCATGTGCAGAAGCGGGTTCATGAGAAGAAACTGGCATACAAGGAGCGTTCGGATGACAATGCAGGTGATCCTGCAGAGAACATCGAGAACAAGTTCAAGAAGCACCGGGAAGCCTACAAGAACAAGCGTGCAAAGTTGGAGGCTCTCATCGAGCAGGGCCAGGATCGAGATGACTCAACTCGTAAGCTCAAGAAACTCGAGCAGGAGTGGGCAGAAGAGCACGAGGCTTTCCAGAGGAAGATGAAAGAAGTCAGAGGCAGGTAGTAGTTCTGGTTTCCACCGGTATCTGGCACCGCAGCCATTCCGATGGAACCGTTACATTCTGTTACGATAGGCTAATATCCCGTTCTTACTTTCTTGTCAGCATATCGCAGGAAAGAGAGGAGGAGCGGATATGAAAATGTTTCTTGGAACAGTCGCAGTTCTTGCGCTTCTAAGCATGGGGTGTGTCGAGGATCCACCGCTGGAGGTCTCTGATGAGGCTAATATCCAGCAGCTCGTTGCCTCAAGCGGAATAGTAAGGATGCAGCCGCTGGATGGCCAGGGCGGGGATGAGGGCAAGTCTGTTGAGATGCCGGAGTTCTGGTTCAGGGAGATCATCTCTGAGAGCAGTATGGAACTCATCTTCGAGAACGATCCGGCCATCGGCACATGCACTCTGACGGTTATCAGACCAATCTATGCCCAGCTCAACATCGATGTCATACACGATGGAGAATTTGAACCGGGCACAAAGAGTATTGTTGACGTCAGAACCCGCAGGCTCATAGTCGAGAGACGGAACGAGGGGACAGCTCCCCATGGTGGATGGGTACTCACGCACATCACCCCGGCTGAATATGCCCTTGACTCCGATATTCCACAGGAGGTCTTCGTACAGTCCATGGCTCTCTACTCGGGTGATGAACTCATCTGGGAGTGCAGTTCCTCCGATACATTCTACTCAGTTGAGGACGGCCTTCCAGTTCTTGTGCCGGGCACACTGGTAAGGCTTGAGTCCGAGGTGCTGCATGCAAATCCGCAGATGGAGCCTGACTGCTTCGTTTTCGCTCACGGTCCCTGTCCTACATGGCCCCGCCACTTCATGAACGATGACGGGCTGTTTGGTGACATCACTCCAGGTGACGGTATCTTTACATATGAATGGTACGTTGAAGGAACCTCTGATCGGTGGTTCATCGCGGTGGATGTTATCGACGCAGACACAATGGCGGATCAGGTTGAAGAGGATTACGATTCCGGCGCATGGGGCATCTTCGCGCTCAAGGAATAGGAACGGAGAAGAACAATGACGGGAAGAGCAAGGACAACAGCGATAGTAGTAGCAATAGCACTGCTGATAACGGGAGTTGCTTTCGCCCAGGGCATGGGCGGGGCAGGCCGAGGTAGTGGAGGACGTCCTGGCGGGATGATGCCCGGCGGCGGAGGAATGAACGAAAGTTTCGGACCGGGCAATATCAGTGCCTTCAGGATGCTCGCCGGTCGGCTTGATCTGACGGATTCCCAGAAAGAGGAGCTCGAGACGATCCTGACCGATGCCAGAGAAGACATGGAGGAACTCCGGGAAGCTGCTGCTCCATCTGAAGAGAGAGTGCATTTCATGGATCTCTTCACTTCTCCTACGCTGACAGTCTTCGATCTCGAGGAGAACCTTGGAGGAGATGAGGAACTCCGGGAAGCAGGAAGAGAAATAGTCTTCCAGGCAATAGTCGATATACATGATGTACTCACTGATGAGCAGCTGGCAGAGCTTGCCGATATGGTTGAAGAGCACGCCGGAGCTGGTCCGGGCGGAATGAGAGCCGGCATGATGGGCGGCCGCGGGATGGGTGGTGCTCCCCAGCGCGGCGGGGCCGGACCCATGTCAGGGCGCTAGCAGACCGAATTCCCCCCCTCAGATGAAAGGGAAGGCTTACCGCAGCCTTCCCTTTTCCCCCATCCAGCTCCCCTCCTTCCCACCGATCCCCTCGCCAGGATACTGTAGCAGAATTGACAGATCCAGCCTATTGCGCCTTGGTCCTCGGCTTTGAATACTGTACTGGTTGAAAGAGAGGTGCCTGATTGTACGGAACGCTGGATGAAGCGGTTGCAGAGGCGACAACAATGGCGGACCTGAGAGGGACTTCGTTCTGTGTAGTCTCTGGACGGAAGAAAGGCGTACCTGTTTTTAGGGTATATCCTCTGAAGGGCTTCGGACTGCCTCAAGGGGGCACCCTTGAGACGGTAGTGGAACCCAGGACTGAACGATTGGAGTTCGAGCCGCATGAGAAAACCAGCTCCAATGGCTTCTGAGAAGGTCATTGATCGGAGGAATGCAGTGAAAGAGATCCCGCCGGACATTGAGATCGCAAGTAGAGTGAAACCCCTGCCCATAGAGGAGATTGCAGCTAAGCTGGGTCTTCATCCGGAGGACCTGGATCTCTACGGTTCCGACAAGGCGAAAGTCCACCTCGACACTCTCGAGAAGAGAAGCAGAGGTAAGGGCAAGCTCATTCTGGTATCCGCAATGACCCCTACTCCGGCTGGTGAGGGTAAGACCACAACGACGATTGGTCTTACACAGGCATTCGGCAGACTTGGAGAATCCGTCTGCTGTGCCATCCGTGAGCCCTCTCTTGGACCCATTTTCGGAATGAAGGGCGGCGCTGCTGGAGGAGGCTACTCCCAGATAATCCCGATGGTGGACATCAACCTTCATTTCACGGGAGACCTTCATGC
>JAOZQW010000478.1 GCA_029932015.1 Candidatus Fermentibacteraceae bacterium | reverse complement strand
GCACTCATCCACCGCCTCTATCATTGCTTTCTGTCCCGCTCTGAAGCTGTCGTAAGGGAATTGAACCGTCCTCATGGCTAGAAGCTGAGATTCACGGCGCTGGTCCTCGCTGATCAGCCAGGAGGCGGTCTCGTGTAGAAAGGTATCCCACAGCTCAGCTACTTCCGGTCCATGCATGTCAACTGCGAATTCAGCCGGTTCACCGCCTTCAGGACCGATCGGCAGATACACGAGCTTCCCAGTCACTTTTCTGCCTTTGTTTTTAGCAGAAGACTGGAGGGCGAGTCCATATGCATATAGCTGAAGGACATGTCGCGGCCTGCTGATGAGAGGGTCATCGAAATCCGGAGCAGAGCCAAGAGTCTTAACCTCTATCAGCTCGATATCTGTCTCGTCCGAGTCGTTCATACTGCGGACAAGATCCGCTCTCCCGCGGATATGGAATGAAACTCCTGCCCGTTCGAGACTGAGCTCAAGAGGGATTTCCGCAGTCCATCCTTCCCTGACCAGCATTCTCTGGAATGCTGCATGAGCCCTCTGCCTTCGATGGATATCAAGGGGAGTTCCGCTCGGGATAAGTGTCCTGGGGAGAGCGCGGAGAGCAAGCAGGTCACCGAGACCAGTCGTCAGCGTTCTGGTATCTGGATCATATCCGGTAATCATGCGTTTACTATACTTGCATCCGACCTCAGGAGGGACCCTCGAGGTCGGGCTTCACTTTCGATATTAGATTGACCGAATCATTGAATGGGAAGCTATATAATAAATGATAGCAACTATTCAGAACGACACTGGATTCCCTGCTCTCCCTCTCAGGATACTAATTATCAGCGTAAACAACATTAAACACGACAATTAAGTATCGAAAGTGAAACCCGACTTCAGGCAGATCACCGGAGTTACCTGGTCAGCACGAGCTTGTGAATGCCCGTCTGTCCACCTGCAGTAACGTACCTGGCGAGATAAACTCCCGCGGGAGCTATCGAACCTTCTGTCCTGCCATCCCAGACCAGCTCATGACTGCCGGACTCGAGCTCACCGGAGTGAACGGTCGAGACAGTCCTTCCGCTTAGATCGTAGATGGTGAGTTCGAAGCTGACTGAAGTATCCAGAGTCAGCGGGAAGGCGACCATGGACGAGGATGGGTTGGGGAAGGGGACCCCAATCCTGCCGATGACTGCTCCCGACTCACCTGCAGTGCCGACTCCGCTGATAACGCCTTCCTTTGGAAGCGCGTTGTGCGATGTGACCGTCCAGTAACTCGGGGACTGCTGACTCATGGCAGGGAACGTGAAAGTAACGCTGCCCGATGAATTGGTCAGACCGGTAAGGTAGAGACCCTCGACCTCGTTCCTCATGCAGACCATGGCTCCTTCGATGGCTCCATCTACAGGCGAATGAACATGGAATGTGGCTTCCGTCGATCCTGCCGGAAGGAGGTAGGGAGCGGATACCGACATCTCAAATGGTACTTCTGTACGCATGTCCATGGTCGGGTCTCCGAAAACCAGT
>JAOZQW010000168.1 GCA_029932015.1 Candidatus Fermentibacteraceae bacterium | reverse complement strand
TGGACAACCGGCTGAAGTATGTTCTGATCCCCGGCGCCTTTCTCGTTGGGGCATTTCTCACCGGCCTGCCTGGACCTCCAGGCATCGAACCGGTGATTGCAGGATCAGTGATTGTTAATGGTACCATTACCTATAGCATTCCCGAACTGAACACATCCAGACCAGCGATAATCCTTCCCGCACCGTTCGAGGGTTATTGGACTGCCTGGTTATCCCTGGAGACCGGCGGGATAAGGGATTCACTTCCTGTGACAGCCGTCTGCCTTGGAGAGGATACACTTTCATTCCAGGCAGGTACTGAGGTGATCGAACTGACAATATCTCCCGGGGATACTCTTTCCATCACTCTCCTGAAGGAATTCAGCCCTCTCAATCACACAGTTGTATATGCTTCCCTGTATGGAGAGCTGCTGTGAAAAGACTAAACCGCGAGTGGATGTACTCTCCTGCGATTCTGCTCTTCGGTATCTGGATATTCGTTGTATGGCGTCTTGCCGGGATGCCTTCGCCGGGCTTCGTCGGACGCATTATTCCTGCGGCATGGGTCCTGGCAGGGATTCTCAATGGACGGGCTGTACCTGGTAAATGGTTCCTCCCGATGGCGTTCAGCTTTACCCTGGGCGCATGGCTCTGGATGCTTCATCCTAATGCATGGATGATCGCTGCCGCCTTGCCTGTTGCAGGTCTTGTCGCATGGGGCATCTCAATTGCCCGGAATGGTCGATCAGGAGTGATAAGGGGGATTCTTCCGGTACTGCTGCTATCCCTCATCACGACGGAGATCACTGGTGACGAAGTTCGATTCGCTGAAATTGCGTCATCCTCTTCCGGAATATCCACCGAACGCTTCGACGAGATACAACTCCGGACGGGTGACCTGAGCGGAGAGATCGGGCATCATACTACGGTATTCCCTCTTCTGATATCTCCCGGATTGCTTGCAGGTGATAATGGATTGAGGATCGTTCCCGTTCTGATCGCTCTGTTTGGAGTACTCCTGCTGGCAAGACTGACCGATCCCCGGATAGCTGTGGCAGCTGCCCTGCTTTACCCGGGTTTCAGCATCCTTGGTCTGGCAATGACCGGATGGCTCGCACTCTGTCTATTCACTCTGGGAGTTCTGCTTCCCGAAGGAAGAAAGTGGTCTGTCCTGAGATTCCTGCTTGCAGCGGCTCTTGTCCTCATTAAGATGAGATATGCAGGACTCGCAGCGGGTATTGTCATCGTAGAGTATATGAACTTGCCGTCAGGGAAAAAGAAATGGCTCATTCCCATTCTCGGCATAACGGTATGCATACTCCTGCTGATAATTGACAGGTATATCCTCGGAGGGACCGTCTTCATTCAGAGGTACGGCAATATTCAATCACTCCGCCTGATCCTGGTCAACGCAATTTACGCTCCTCTCACAGGCCTTTCCAATGCTGGATGGAGTCTATTTGACCCTGAAGCCGGTCTTATCATGAGAGCCCCCTGGGTTCTATCCGCTATCCCTGGTCTATTCCTCTTCAGGAGGAAGTCTCCTCTTCTTTTCCGGAGACTCTTCATTCCTTCAATGGTCTACTGGATCGTTCTCGTTGTATGGTCCGGTCAGGTCTGGCACGGTCTTCCGGCTCCTACGGGAAGGATGTTCCTTCCAGTACTTCCCTTGTTTGCCTGTGGGCTCTCCTTTGCCTGGGGGGAACGGAGAACTCGACTGCTTGTAATCCTCTCAATTGGTGTCACGGCTCTTGTTGTTGCCTGTCCTTTAACCAGGTACAATTATGCGGATGGAAGCGACAGCATTCTCACTCTCCTTGGGACAGTCAGCGGCTTCTCGATTATCAGGAGTCATCCTGTTTTGCTCTTTATTCCTGTTCTTCTTCTTCTTTTGCTCCTGTTCTTATTCAGGAGAACCGCTGATAACCCGGGAATACTCTCATTTGCCATTCTTTCAGCTCTTCTTCTCCTGGGTCTTGGTAGATCCGGACTGGAGGCGGAGGATCTGCCTGCCTCCATCGCGCAGGGCACACAGCTGTATCCTGAACTTCCAGATCCTGTCATGAGGTACTATTGGCCGGTGAGCATTGAGAGGATGCTGGTGCTGGGAGAAGTGGGACAATCGATCCTGCTGCCCGATATGAAGGCGGGGGATACACTTTCCCTTGAGCTCTCGGGCAGTGGCGGGATCATTGCTGTCGGCGCGCAGCATCTGACAGTTGAGACGCCCCTTTCCGAGAGGCACCCATCATTTCGGTTTGTCAGACGGAGCGACAGTGCGCTCGATGATCGACCGGAGAATCGAGTGATAGAGACATTTGCGGTACCTCTGCGAGTTGCAGACCTTGAAGACGGATCGATACGGATATCACACGACAGTGGTCCGCCGGTTTACATTGATGAGATCAGAGTATTGAGATAGACCTCCCTGCCGGTGTTCAGAACGTGAAGTAGAAAGGACTCATTCCCAGGTAGAATCTCTCAATTGAGATCTCCTGCGTTCCATTCGTTTCCAGGTTCAGCGTTGAGATTCTCTCAATAGCGTGCAGAGGCAGTTCGAAGACCAGCAGTCTGTCGCCGGTCCACTGTTCTGTCAGTACCCATGTTTCCCATGCCTCCCACATGTCGTTGATCTCGTCAGATTTTAATCTCCCGGAAGACCAGGAGCAGAGGATGTCCAGTACTGCATCCCGTGAGTATGGCTCCATCAGATCAGAGCTTGCTGCGATCTCATCGTTCCCGCAGAGGAATATTCTCATGCCATCCGATGAACCGGGTTCAAAGACAAGAACCTGACCTTCGAAATCCCTGTGAACCCCCCTTCCGGGATCGAACGGGAAGAAGGGATCGTCCGGACCGAAAGGAATGGAGCACTCATAATAGATGAAGCGATCCACAATACTGCCTGCGAACTCGAGAACGTGAGCCTGTCCGTCCCTCCAGTCATCATAAGCCCAGCCGCTGGAGCTGCGGCTCTCCGGAAGAGAAGAAGCCGGTATCTCATAGGACTCCCCCATGTTTTCTGCGGAAGCTATATCCCATTGGAGTACTCGATCATAAAGAGATGAACCTTCGGGCAGGGGGGAAGCCTCAGTGAACCTGCCTGTATGGAGTTCTACGCTGAAAAGAGCATCAGTGAACGGGCTTCCGTAGAAGGTTACTACCGGAGCCTTGTCATCGAGCGAGGCCGGGGAGTCGAATTCGAATGTGTACTCGTCCGGTACTGAGCCGCTCACTAGCTGCTCTCCTAAAGTTACGACACCCCACTCGTGGATAAAGATAGTATTCCAGCTGGAATCATCGATTAAGGGTACCGTGTCTATCAGGGCTGCTGCGAAGAGGAGAGGTATCATTGTAGCCTTCCTGTCCTGGCGGTCCTAGATTGAGGCGACTCCGAAGTAGAATCGTGAATAATCCAGATCGAGGTCCTCTTCGGTCTCGAGCGTTATGGTTGTCATACGCTCTACGAGGTCAGAAGGGAGAGGGAATATGAGAAGCGCCTCACCGCTCCAGGTGCCGCTCATAATCCAGTCCTCCCAGGTCTCCCACATGGCTGCGATCTCTTCGGATTTCATTGTTCCATCCGCCCATGAACACAAGGTCTCCAGTATCACATCCCTGTTCATCAGGGGATTCAGGAGATGCCTTGGCTCCTGGCCGGAACCGTATATCTCGACGCTGATGGTTCCAGCATCCATCCTGAAACGCATCATTGGACCGGCATTCGAGGGATCGTCAGCCGGATCCCCTGGACTGAGTACCGATTCGAGGTAATCCTCGCAGAGCTCCCTGTCCAGGGTACATTCATAGTAAATGAACTTCTCTCTGGAGGTATCCTCGAAAGTGAGCATATTCGAGGGCGGTCGTCGCCATATCCGGAGGATATCGTCAGGGATACAGTCGATCTCCAGATCATTCAGCAGCTCATGCCGGGGGTAGGGATCAGAGGTGAACCGCCACATCGCTACTGAAGGCAGATCTGAATTCGGCGTGACGGGGAGAACCGCTTCAGGGACCCAGGGCTGCGGAATGGTCTCTACGAAGTCTCCCTCCGGAACGCTGACTGTGAAAGTCCCGGAGAAAGGTGCACCGTAGAAGTAGACCACCGGAGCCCTCGCGACGGGCTCCTCCCACATATCCGGATCGATAGACTCTGTCAGTCCTCCGGGTGGGGCGGCACCGAAGAATACCTCTTCCTCAGTGAAGGTCACGGCTCCCCACTCGTGGATATAGACGATATCGAAATCTGGGGGCGGGGCTACTACGGTATCGACCAGAGCTGCGAATATCAGCGGGAGCATAACAGCTTCCTTTCGTCTATTGTCTCAGTCCCAGTATCCGGTGAAGTCCAGTTGAAGCTCCCCTCCGCAGACAGGGCACATGTATGGTTCGGTCATCCTGAGGAAGAAACCCTCAACAGGGCAGTCAGGAAGATCGAAACTGAACGATATCAGGGCCTCAGGGAAATGCAGAGTGTCGGGCATTGTGATCCCATTGAAGAATACAAGGTATTCCTCCCATAGCTCCCACTGCTCCCCTCCGCCCATGTAGAAGGAGAAATCCAGCTCTAGGCCGCGCTCCTCCTCGAAGAGGTCACCAGCTGAGAGAGCTACGCCGATGAAGCGGCTCTCTACAGGATCCCAGTAGACGGCCCTGACCTGATTCATCCTTTTGCCTGTTCCACTTAGGAGATCCCCGGATGCTATCCCGCAGTCGGGACATTCCAGTCTTATCATCTCACCTGAAATTGCAGTTCCCGACAGAAGCAGACTCAGCATGAGAACGGAGCAGTTGCGAAGCATATGAGAACCTCCTTATCTCTTCCTGCTGTTGTACCCTCACAGGGAGAGCGGTATTCCATAGCTTTCCGGCGAGTCACTTCAGGGAAGCAGAACAAGCCTTGCGCTGTCGACGGTCTCTCCCGCTCTCAGGAGACAGAAGTACACTCCCGGCGGTAGGCGTGACCCAGCTGGATCGGAACCATCCCAGAGGACATTTCCGCGAGGCTCAGTCATGCGGCCTGTGAACGGAATGGCCACTATTCTGCCTGAAAGGTCTATCACTTCGATACTGACCACACCCTCCCCGGGAGCGATCTCAAATACTATCTCGACACTCTCCCTGAACGGGGAGGGGAAGCAGGAGGTCAGTCCTGTCCTATTGGGAAGAGTGATGCTTCCGCTGCAGGATGTTGGCTGTGGTGTGATGAGAACGACCGATGAATCACGCATGGCGAGTTCGTCTACAGCCACCTCGACTGTGCCGTCCGGAAGCTGCCTGATTAACGTACCTCCGAAAACATCATACGATAGTGCCGGATCGGCAGGGATTGAGTGTCTGACATCACTCCAGTCTTCGAAGTGGTTGTTCGTCACCGTGGAGAGGAATGCTCCATCGGGCAGAGAATCGATCTCGAACTGGAGCTTACCCAGCACCCAGGCCAGTTCAGTGTTCCGGTAGCCGTCGCCATCATCATCGCTGGTA
>JAOZQW010000477.1 GCA_029932015.1 Candidatus Fermentibacteraceae bacterium | reverse complement strand
GCGATGACCGGTATGCTCTTCGTAGCGGATATAGGCATCAGGGTCGACCCGGTCCCCTCCCGTGAAGTGGCAGGGATCAGTGAAATCAGGAGCCTTCTGCCGCACAGACCGGTCGATGCCCATAAGGGAACCTTCGGAAGGCTGCTCATGGTCGGTGGCTCCGAAGAAATGCCGGGAGCCCCTCAGCTCATGGCGATTGGAGCTCTCAGATCAGGGATCGGTCTTGCCACTCTGGCAGTTCCCCAGCAGGCAGCTCCAGCGGTATCAGGCAGAATACCGGAAGTGCTCTCCGCCTTCTTCGCCGCTGATGATCCCTCCACTCTCCCCGATCACCGGGGTTTCAACGCTGCGGCCTTTGGCCCGGGTCTAGGTACTTCGGATGAAACGGCTGGTCTTGTAGCGTTCGTACTCGAAAACTGGCAAATTCCTCTTGTCCTTGATGCCGATGGCCTCAATTCTCTGAGTCATCCCATAGAGCAGCTGAGAAATTACTCTGGACAGCTGGTCCTCACTCCGCATCCGGGAGAACTGATGAGGTTGATGAAGATCGATTCTTCAGATACGGCCTCACTGATGGTCAGCGCGGGCAAGC
Organism: Candidatus Fermentibacteraceae bacterium; assembly: GCA_029932015.1. GTDB lineage: Bacteria > Fermentibacterota > Fermentibacteria > Fermentibacterales > JCC-6 > JAOZQW01. The sequence goes on along the minus strand of JAOZQW010000477.1, from coordinate 923 downwards.
TCGCTTCCTACACAGATGCCATTGTTCTTCTGAAAGGCAAACCTACTTTCGTTTTTAGTTCAAATGGCCGATGCTGCCTGATCCCCGCCGGTAACAACGGTCTTGCAACCGGTGGCAGCGGTGATGTCCTGACCGGGATCGTTTCCTCACTTCTGGCGCAGGGGATGAATTCAATGGATGCTGCCGTTCTCGGCGCCTATGTACATGGTCTGTCAGCTGATATGCTTCTCTATCGGATGTCCGGCCGGTCGATGCTGCCATCGGATGTCGCTGCTGGACTCTGTGATGCCTTCCGATTCCTGGAAGGGAATGCCGGAGAAGACCTCCTCTCGCCTGGTGGCAGATGGAATGGAGAGCTTTTTGATCTCAAGAGATAAGGCATTCGCACTTGTTACCGGAAACATCGCTCATATGAACCTCGTCAGGCATTGCCTTGCCACTGAGGCCGTCATGCGGGGTTTGGCCAAGGATAAAGGGGAGGATCCTGATCTCTGGGGAATGACCGGCCTCCTGCATGACCTTGACTACGAGCGCACGGCAGAGGATCCGTCCAGGCACGGACTCGTCTCTGCAGAGATGCTGGAGGGAAGTCTGCCGGAATCGGCCCTGCAGGCCATTCGGTCACATAACGCTGAGCACAACGGCATCGAGAGGGTCTCTGACCTCGACTGGCTCCTGTCCGCAGGTGAATCCATTACCGGGCTCATCGTCGCCGTTGCACTGGTCTATCCCGGCAGAAAGCTGGAACCGGTCAAGCTTAAGTCCGTTCTCAAGCGAATGAACGTATCCGGCTTCGCCAGGTCAGTATCCAGGGAAAGAATAAGAGAATGCTCGGAGGCGGGTTACGAACTCAGGGATTTCGCCTCTATCTCGCTTGACTCGATGAAGGGGATCGCAGATGAGCTTGGACTCTGACCCTCTCC
>JAOZQW010000167.1 GCA_029932015.1 Candidatus Fermentibacteraceae bacterium | reverse complement strand
GAGCAGCGGAATCATAATCCGCGGGTCGGGGGTTCAAGTCCCTCCGCCGCTACCATGGGAAACCCGTACCATGCACTCCGTTGCGTGGTACGGCTTTCCCTTCTGTGCCCCCTTTTCGCTGCTACTGTATTAATGTTCTGAGAGATCGCTCTCCTCTTTCCACTCATGGCTGACGGCATTATTCTCAGGCAAAGTAAGAGACGGATATATGCATTACAGACAGGAAGGAACGTAAACATGTGTGATGGCGAAGGATATTCAATAGAAGAAGCTCACAAGCTCTTTGCTGCGGAATACAATGGCGGTGTATGGGAGCTTCTCGAGAAGGATGACAGGACCGAAGAGGAATCCGCGAAGATGCTTCATATGGCTCATGCATCTTGCGCACACTGGCTCAAGGCCGGTACAGAGGTCAACCATCAGAGGGGCGAGTGGATGATATCCCGTGTGAATACGGTACTTGGATATCCTGAAGCCGCGCTCAGACACGCTAAGAGCTGCATGAAGCTTACAGAGCAGCATGCGGAGGAGATGGATGACTTTGACAGGGCATTCGCTCTCGAAGCGATGGCCAGAGCCTTTGCTCTTGCAGGGGAGAGGGAAACAGCGCTTGAGTACTTCGGGAAAGCCGAGGAGGCTGGCAAGGCGATAACGGATACTGAGAATCGGGAGATATTCGAGGGAGATCTGAACGGCGGGAACTGGTTCGGAATTCACTGACAGGGGTCAGGCCGAGGGTCCTCTCCGTCTCTTCGAGAGTAGCAGCAGGTCCCTGATCTCTGTTGCGTCCCTGCAGGAGATCCATCTCTGATCGAAGTCCGGTGTGCTTGTGATCTCCGCGATCGCCATCAGAGCCCTGAGATGGAAATCCCTTTCATCCCTGGTTCCTGCAAGGACGAAGACCATCTTCACGGGTGAGTTCTCTCCTCCGAAATCTATACCGTCCCTGCACCTGGCCAGGAGCAGTGCGAACTTCTTCTCTCCCGGAACTATGATGTGAGGGATTGCGAGTCCCGGACGGAGGGCGGTGCTTGTCTCCTGCTCCCGATCCGTCAGAAGATGGGTAAGCTTGGCTGCTGTTAGACCGAGATAGGGTCCTATCTCTTCAGAGACAGCTGTAAGAAAAACATCCAGCGTAATGGGAGCATCGATGTCAAGTATCGAGGCTTCCCTCACAAGCTTATCGAAACGATCCTCCGTGATGCTGTCCCGCTCACGGAGTACATCGGCCAGCTCCTTCACGAGATCGTCCTTTTTAAGCTCCCTGGGGAATATCCTTGCAGTCAGATGGAGGAGAGCATAATGCGTCTCCGTGCGTTTTCTTGAATAAATGAAATCCAGAGCGGCACCGCCGACTATGACCAGGATGCATGCGCTGAAAGCAGTCCAGCCCAGTTCAGCCAGCAGGAGGAGCATGGCTGTGACGCCGATGATCTGGACCCACGGATATCCAGGTGAACGGAAGAGCGGCTTGTAGGTATGTATCCGGCTCTCCCTCATGACGACCACGACCACGTTCTCCAGAAGGTAAAGGAAGATCATCAGTGCTGAAGCAAGCTTCACCAGTTGTACCAGCTCTATCAGCAGAAGCAGGATGATCACGCAGCTTGTAGTTACTATGGATATCCATGGCGTTCCCTGTTTTGGAGAGATACGGGAGAAGCAGTCAGGGATGAGACGGTCCCTGCTCATGGCGAATGGGAATCGGGCAGATGCGAGAATGCCCGCATTGGCCGTCGTCAGGAAGGCGATCATGGCAGCGGCTGTCAGAAGAATGAATCCATGCTCTCCCGCGAATGCTCTGGCAGCTTCCGAGAGAGGCATCAATGAGGTCCTGAGAGTGTCCGGGTCAAGTGTTCCCACGGTTACCAGCACCGATGTGAAGTAGAGGAATGTGACGACACCGAGCGAGAGGAACATGCTTGCCGGTATGCTGCGTCCCGGGTCGCGGACCTCCTCTGATACACTGGCGACTTTGGTTAGACCCCCGAAGGAAATGAATACCAGAGCAGCACCTTCTATTATCCCCTTGAATCCGCCCGGTGCGAGAGGTCTGAGGTGGCTCGGATCGAATGTCATTATCCCGTAGCCTCCGAAGGCGAGGAGGATCAGAATCAATCCGGCCACCATTGCGGTCTGGGCCATGCCGGCGTGACCGGCGCTCCGGAGGTTAAGGGCAGTGAAGAGCGCGCATGCCGCAATTGCGATCATCGTGCCGTCTACAGAAGGCAGGAGTATTGCGGAAAAGACCTTCAGACCGACGAAAGCGAAAGCGGTCTTCACTGTCAGCGAGAACCATGCCGCCAGGCCGGATATGGTACCTGCAAGCGGACCGAGGGCTCTTCCCACAAAGTAGTATGTACCGCCTGCTCGGGGCATAGCCGTCGCAAGCTCCGCCTTGCTGAAAACGGTCGGCAGAGTAAGGAGTCCCGCAATGAGATAGGAGAAGATCACCCCCGGACCGGCCACCGCATATGCAAGAGCGGGTAGAACGAAAAGACCAGAGCTAATCATCGCACCTGTTGCTATGGAGAAGAGCGAGGGTATCCCCAGTTCTCTTCTGAGGCCTGTACTCCCGGTGTTAGCGGTCATAGTCTACCTCCACTGTGACTATTGCTCCCAGGCTTGTTTGAGTCCAGTTAGGTCCATTGCCTGGTGGAGCTATATTGCTCTTAAAGGGAGGTTCCATGGCCAGTGATGTAGAACTGGGTTTCATTTCATCTGTCAGGAGAAGAAGGCTTCTTCCCCGCGGGAGCAGGATCGCAGCGGCAGTATCAGGTGGTGGAGACTCCGTGGCGATGCTTCTCCTGCTGTCGAAATTCGCTTCACACATGGACTGGACCCTATCCGTACTGCACATCGATCATCATACCCGGCCAGGGAGCGCTTCTGACGCGGAATTCGTCAGGAGACTGGCTCTGACCCTTGATCTGCCGTTCATCCTCAGTGAACTTCAGCCGGAAGAGACGGGCCGGAGTGAAGGTGAACTCAGTGCGGCCAGAGCGATCATCTATCAAAACACCGGCGGTAAGGACCGCCTTGTAACAGTTGGACACACTGCCGATGACAGGGCTGAGACCCTTCTGATGAGGCTGCTCTCCGGCAGCGGACTCAGAGGGCTCGGTGGTATGGGTCATTTCGGGAATGGACCCGTCAGACGTCCGGTTCTCGATCTTACAAGGCAGACACTGAGAGACTGGCTCCGGAGCACCGGACAGGAGTGGGTGGAGGATCCGACGAATGAGTTCCCGGCTCATCTGAGAAATCGGATCAGACAGACCGTACTTCCTGCTCTGATCGAAGTTGACGGAGGGGGAGTGAAGGGCATTGCCAGAGCCGCTGAGAACCTGTCGATGTGGAGGGATGCAGCGGATTGGCTGGTCGAGAAGACACTTGCTCTCAGCTTTCCGGGGAACGTCTGCAGTATCGAGGAGTACTGTCTTCTGCCTGAGGCGGTGAGACTTGGAGTGCTGTGGTCTCTCTGCGGCAGACCCAGGGGAGGAAGAACCGAGATCGAGAAGGCCGACAGGTGGCTCCTTCTGCGAAGCAAAGGCTCCCATCAGCTGGCAGGCGGATTCATGGTGACTTCTGATGGAGCATCCCTGACTATCGGACGGACCGATACGATCCGGAAGAACAGAGAGGACGACTGAATCTATGGATAACCACTGGGAAGTTCTCATTTCAGCGGAAGAGATCAGGGAGCGAATCGGGGAACTCGGCAGAGAGCTGGCGGAGCAGTACAGCGGTCTGAATCCTGTTGTGATACCGCTTCTGAGGGGTGGCTTCATGTTTGCCGCCGACCTGGTCAGGGCGATGGATACGGATTTGCAGGTAGAATTCCTCGGGGCCTCCAGTTACGGGGAACAGACGGAGTCATCCGGGGAAGTGAGACTGACCCTGGATACTGCCCTTCCTCTTGCAGGGAGACACATCCTCCTGGTGGAGGATATTGTAGACACAGGATTAACTCTGGCGTATATTCAGCAACTAATAAATTCGCGTAAACCGGCTTCCCTGCACACGGTTGTGCTCCTTGATAAAAGAGCCAGACGCAAGGTCGAAGCGAAGATTGACAGGGTAGTGTTCGATATACCGGACAGGTTTGTTTTCGGTTTCGGTCTAGACAGTCCCGGCGGTTTCGGGCGAAACCTTCCAGATGTAGTTGCCATGAAAGATAACCTCGACCAGGAGTAACATGAACGACAAGGTTCCACCGGGACGTAAACCCCCTCAGCAGATAGTCCCGGGCTGCACCATACGCACCATGACGATGTGGCTTCTCATGGCCCTGATTGCCTTCACGATCTTCCAGATATTCGATACCGGAACTGAGAGGGTAGATCTCGCTTACTCGAAGCTTCTTGACTACATCGGTCAGGATAGAGTCGGCGCAGTGACCATCCTGTCCGGCGGCTCAGTCAGCGGTGAGTTTCTTCTGCCCCAGATGGTCGAGGGCGAGGAGTACGAGGAGTTCACCAGCTTCATTCCCTTCGAGAGTACAGGTGTCCTCGATTCACTTGCTGCACATGGTGTTCAGGTCACAGCAAAACCTCCGAATGAGCTTCTTGCACAGATACTCTCATTCATCCCGTTCCTTCTACTCATCGGCTTCTTCATCTACTTCATGAGGAGGGCCGGCGGGGGAGGCAAGGCATTTTCATTCGGCAAGAGCAAGGCGAAACTCTTCTCCGCCGACAAGCCCAAGGTCACGTTCGAGGAGGTTGCAGGTGCAGATGAGGCCAAGGAGGAACTCAGGGAGGTCATCGAGTTCCTGCAGAAACCTCAGAAATTCCAGCGACTCGGCGGGAAGGTCCCCAAGGGGGTTCTTCTTGTGGGCAGACCCGGCACCGGAAAGACTCTTCTCGCCAAGGCTGTGGCTGGTGAAGCCAAGGTCCCGTTCTACTCGATGAGCGGCTCCGATTTTGTTGAGATGTTCGTAGGGGTCGGCGCCAGCAGGGTGAGGGATCTTTTTGAGCAGGGTAAGACAAAGGCTCCCTGCATCATATTTATCGACGAGATCGATGCTGTCGGCAGGCACAGGGGAGCGGGATTGGGTGGCGGACACGATGAGCGTGAGCAGACCCTTAACGCCCTGCTAGTGGAGATGGATGGATTCGAGGAGAACGCTGGTGTTATCGTCATGGCTGCAACGAACAGACCGGATGTTCTGGACCCGGCTCTCCTACGTCCCGGCAGGTTCGACAGGCGCATAGTCGTAAGCATGCCGGATATCAAGGGCAGGGAAGCTATCCTCAAGGTCCATACCCGGAAAATGCCGGTGGACGAGAGCGTCAAACTGGAAAAAGTAGCTCGGGGCACTCCCGGATTCAGTGGAGCCGATCTCGAGAGCCTTGCGAATGAAGCCGCTCTCAGAGCGGCCAGGCGTGATGCAACCACGGTCATGCAGGAGGATTTCGATTATGCAATCGACAGGATAATCCTCGGCCTTGAGCGCAAGAGCGTGGTCATTACTGA
>JAOZQW010000166.1:3278-5502 GCA_029932015.1 Candidatus Fermentibacteraceae bacterium | reverse complement strand
TGGATGGGATCATCCTGTCCGGGAACGAGTGTCAGTTCAGTGACCGTAAGACCACGCTCCGGATGTGCCAGAACCGACATCGAGGGAGTTACAACCAGCAGTTCCCCGCAGCCGTCACTGTCGATATCCTCCCGGCATATGCGCGGATACTCATCAAGGAACTGGAGGGATAGCCTTTCGGCCATGGAGAGTTCCTTCCAGAGAGCTTCCCGCAGATGCGGAAGATATATCCCTCCGAAAACACCGTGCCAGTAGGCGCAGTTGCATTGACTCCTCCAGAGATGCTGCAGCGCTTCGGGCAGATCTGCTCTGCGGATGGGGTCCATGGCGGAAATCATCCTCCCGAGGAGTTCAGCGGACTCCGGATAGATGCTCTGGAAGTTCCTCCAGAATCCGCCTGGAACAAGCACATCAACTATCTCCCCGGGCAGTTGCTCTGAAAGCAGCTCTCTTGCCCTGCGGTATTCCAGAGCGGCATCGGCTTTCAGCGTCCATTCCCCCATCTCGGCATAACTCGCTGCGGGCACATAAACACCCCCACCTGATGGGATCGCAGCGGCTTCCGAAGGCAGAACGGTCTCGATCCAGTCTGCGGATTCGAGAGCGGAGAAAAACTGAGATAGCCAGCCGTCCCTGAAGCAGAGGTCCGCAGTGCCCGGCCAGACACCGAACTTCTCTCCATCATCCCCGTAGAAGACCATTCCCCCGGCTCCCTGGTGCATCTGCATAAGGGAATCCATCACATCCTGTACTGGTGAGAAAGGTATCATGTACCTCAGGCGTCTGCTGCTCGCAAGCAATTTGATGGTTTTTCCTGAGTCTCCGGTGGTCCATGGCATATTGAGTTCACTGCAGGGTACACCTGCACGGAGGAGGTGAACGTCATCGACAACGACATAATCAACACCTGCGAGGGAGAGAGTCGAAGCGAGCTGAGGTTCCCAAACCCTTTCGGTCAGCCAGAGTCCTTTAGGTGAAGTGCCTGAGATTTGTTGGATATGCTCAGAGAACTCACGCACCTGCGCAATGATATCGTGTGCTGGAAGGACGGGAAGTATTGATTCATACCTTCCACTGGTGAGCAGTTCCATTCGGCCGGCAGCGCACAGGTCGGCAATTCTGCAGATGAATTCCCTCTTCTCGGCCTCCATCCACTCGAGCAGCGGTCCGGAGATATGAAGTCCGATCCGAATGCCGGGGTGACGCTCCAGCTCCTCGATCATAGGCAGGTAGCAATTGGAGAAAGCACTCTCCAGCACAAAGCCGAAGTTGCCGACAGGCTGATGATCGTGAATGCAGAGAGCAAATTTAAGAGGGACTCCCACAGTCACCTTCCAGTCTGCGGTCAGTGGGGAGCCCTGTGAATGTAGATGATATCGGCGGCCAGTGTTCCTGTACTGTTTATATCGACCGCAGTCACCCCTTCCATCCACTGGGGCAGTTCACCGAAATAGCGGCCAACAGCGGTTCCGGGAGTGAGTTCCACGAAGGCATCACCTTCATCTGAGAAGACTCTGACCTGCTCGGTCACCGAACCCAGCGGAAAATCCTGACCGGGCTGCAGCTGCTGCAGGCGAATGTCCAGTACACCCAAGGAATCCCGCCAGCTCACCCTCAGTCTAGGTAGTCCAGGACCGTAGAGCCACCTGCTGAAGAGTTCTGAATGCTCACCTGGTTCGGGAAGTCCCATTGAGGAAAGGAGTCTTCCGTATGTGTCGCCGGCATGTCTGAGATTTCCGAGAGCCCTTCTCAGAGCATTCCCGAAAGCAGGGATCTCCCTCGTGAGAAATTCAATGACAATTGGCCCCTTGCCTAGCAGGACCGGGGCTTCCAGGCTGGTTCCACTGAGTTCAGGATCAGCGAGAGCGTACTCGATCCCACCTGTCATTTCGGCCGAGTAAAGGTAATATCGAAGGAAGGCATCCAGCATCAGTGGACCTTTCTCACTATCCGTGCCGGATGCATATCTGTAAACTATCCATGCGGAGAGCACCTGACGGAGTTCGGGAGAGAGCCATGTACTCCCCGAGAGGAAAGAACTGGCAACACCTGCAGCAATAGCGGTCTCCGGAACTGGAATGCCTGCAACTAGAGAATCCGCCCAGCTGGAGCTACCGGCAAGAGAAGCAAGAACTTCGGAAGAAGCAAAAATACAGCCTGGTCCGGAGAGAAATACAGGAACATCGAGGCTGCGAACGAGAATGAAATCAAGTCTTGCTCCTGT
>JAOZQW010000166.1:0-3268 GCA_029932015.1 Candidatus Fermentibacteraceae bacterium | reverse complement strand
ACCGCTTCGGCCGCCTGAAATAGCGCTTCTGTCAAAACCTCCCGCAGCCCAGGCCAGCGGTCCCATCAGCCCCCCTTCTGGCGAAGTAAAGGTGACCTGAAGGAGAGAATCGGATATTGCTCTGGATACCTCCTGCAGCGGAGCGTACACATCCAAACCCATGTCTGGAACTGAAATGGTGAGTCTGTAATCAGCCGGAGCGGTGCATCCCGGATAGAACCACATACCGCACTGGAACGTACAGGTCGGGCGGATCTGCATCCCGGCGCCGGTCAGACTGTCAGTTGATGCGGAGGCAAAACTGCTCCAGGTGCCGTGAAATACCCCTCTGAATACGCGTGAGGAATCAGCCGAACATACTGCACTGTCCCCTGCGATTGAAACAGCTCCGGTAAAGGCTGTCATATCGGTACCGGTATCGTTCGAAGGTAGAAACAAGGTCAAAACTGAATCTGCCTGGGTAGGTCTGAAATCAATGGATACAGTATCAGTGACGCTGATCATCCTGGCAGCGGGATCAACCTCAAGCAAAATATGGTGACTGATGTCGGGAGGAACCGTGACATCAGCATTCACTTCCTCGATGATCAGACCTCTCGTCCTGTCCGAAAGGTATACACCTCCTGTACTCTCCTGGGAACGGATAAGCATGGCTGTACGGAGCACAACGCTGGCTGGTGAAAGGAGCATGTTCGGTGAGCCAACCTGCGCCCTGGCCTCGAGTATGGCCAGTTCACCGGATCCAAGACTCCATGTTCGCTCGACAACACTCATGCCCCCGCTCGTATAAAGGACAGCAGTGAATCCGGGTGTGCTGCTCAATGCCGGGACATCCTGCAGGGAGAGACTGTATGCTCCCATCTCTTGGAGGTAGTCTTTTCTGTCCTCTGGAGTGGAGCCGCATCCGGGAACGAGATGTGCCTCAACCGAAATGCGAAGATCACCGGAATTGTAGAACAGGGTCTCCGGTAAGCCTGCAGGTGACATTATCAGTGAATCCCTCTCGAGATCCTCCGGTGAAGATATCTCTACAAATACGTCCTTGCCAGCAGCAAGGGCGACAGAGATGGATTCGTAAGAAGTCTGGTCAGATGGAGCTTCTGAACCGCACGCCAGAATCAACAGGGAGAGGAAAGCGATACAACGGACAGTTCTGTTACCGGCGACCCACATGAAGCCCTCCTTTTCATACGCTATTGTACCTCTGAACGAGACCTTCTGCAACCCGTTGAACCTCAGGAACGGGCAAACCGGTTACCGGGTACATAAAGGCATCTGCAGTTGACGCAGCGCACCTGTTTCTGCAAATTTGCCGGAGGAAAGAGGATACCGTATGAGTACTCTGCTGCATCTGATTGGATTTCTGCAACCGGCAGGGGAACTCTCCCTGAAGGACTATGCCGTTACAGGATTCTTCATCATCTCCTCTGTGATCTTTTTTATCTTCCTTCAACTGCTTGGCACCAGGCTGTTTGAGAAGATAAAGGAATCCGGTCATATTGGGCCGCGTCTGTTTGCGATAACAATCCTCTCCATAGGAATCGTCGGAACTTTCTTCAGCTGCTTCATCAGCAATGGAGAAGCCTCACTTGTTCTTGGGTTCGCATCCGGTGTCGCGCTCTGGACCGCGCTTGGTGATATACCTGAGCAGATGGACTGGATCTCACCCCTCTCCCGGAAGGCCGTAGCCTTCTTCATTCCCACTCTTCTCATCTGGTCAGTTGGACTTCTGCTTCTGAAGAGCATACCGGAAGCCCTCTTCGGCGCTCTCGGTTATCCTGTCTGGGTCTGGGGCATTCATCTCACGAGGGCCAGGGTACTCTCCAAATGGGGACCGACATCACCTGCTGCCATCATCCTCATACTGATGATGGCGACCATTGGTGGATGTGCCCTTGCATTGGGTATCGTTCGCGGTACACCATTCTCCGGGATCATCAGCGGCGTCATCTTCGCGGTAGCTATGTGGTCTGCGCTCGAGATCGTATGGGAGCGCGGAATGGCCAATCAACCCTGGAAGGGACGCTAACTGATCCTGATCAGGTCTCAGAAGATCATATAGAAGATACCCGCATGGAAGCTTACAGGACCCGAACGAAGCTTTGCATAGTAGAGTTCGTCGGGATCGGCATCTCGTATATTTCCAGTGTATTCCTGCACGGTCCAGGTCTGAGCTTCAGTGCCCAGGATACCGGTGCAGCCGAGTTCAAGCCCGAGATGACTGGAGAACAGATATTCGAGAGATGCTACTGCCTTTGCATTGAACGATACCGCTGTTGCATCAGAGGATAATGAATCGTTGCGAACCTCCTGCATCAGAAACATGACCTCACCCCCGCCAGTGAGTCTGAATCCGAGTTCAGGACTGCCGATTGGTATCCTGGTCCCGGCATTCAGGTCCACCCCAAGACAGGATGCATACTCCAGAATACTTGCAGTGAAGCCGCCTCCAAGAGAAAGTCCCCATTTTGCGGTGGCCGCGGAGAAGCGGATACCGCTGCTCAGTCCAGGTTCTTCCTCTGCCAGACCCTCGCCCATCTCTATCGAATATGCTGAACCGTAATATCCGCCGCTGATCATTGCTGGAGCCGATTGCTCGACTGCAGTGATGGAGCCGCCAATGACAAGCCGTCCAGAGATGAGTCTGGCTCTGGATCGATCAAACCCCGCGTCAAATACCTGCAGGAGTCCTCTGCTGCGCAGAGCACCGTAATCAAGAGGATCGGTTGGTATCACCGTGGAAGAAGCAACTGCGGACATCACAGTGCCGTTCTTCACGCCCTGGGCCGTCCCTATCGGTATATCAAACTCCCTGCCGCCATCATAGACGAAACTGACCTCAAGCGGGAAGAGCTCCAGTATGGACCTCTCGGCAAGGATCACAGCACATGCTCTGGCCATATCGAAGCGATCAGGAGCGAAGGGCAGTTCACCCTCGCGGGAATGGGTGTGTCTGATGGTTCCCAGAAGAGCGCCGGTCGATGAATAGAATCTGCCAAGAACGGTGACCTCGATCGTGCGGCTGGTTATCAGTGAATCACCTCGGTACAGGGTTCTATCATCCTGATACTCAGGGAGCACCTCAAGAGCCAGGAATACATCCAGAGCGTTTGCGGCTGCAAGTGTGACCAATGCAGACAGAAGTGAATCCGGAGCAGTCGCTATGAAGCCATCCGCGCCCAGATCAAGGACTTCGAATCTGCCGCTGGAAGCGATCTCAGCAATGACAGAGCCAATTAGCTGCTCATCCGGTGAAAAGTCGTCATGA
>JAOZQW010000476.1 GCA_029932015.1 Candidatus Fermentibacteraceae bacterium | reverse complement strand
ATAGCCATGGAGCGCCCTCTCGACGTATATCTGGGATGGAGAGACGTGGAGGATGAAGTGTATTTGGTGGACACAGGACTCGACATCAGTCAAGACTGGATTGAAACTGATCCTTTCTCCATCGGTTCCATCTCCGAGGACTGGGGAGACTACGATGTTGTGGAGATATGGCTGGAGTTCAGGAGTGTCAGAACCGATGAGACTTCAGTCCGTCTGGGCTGGATTCGGCTGACGCAGTAGGAGGTAATGAGATGAAATCCCGCATTGTTATCCTGCTCCTGCTCATGGTTCTTCAGGGCCTTTATCCAGTCAATCTGTATGGAGATGATCCTCCTGCCATCATGTGGGAGATCTCGGCAACTGAGCTTACAGGCATCTATGACATCACGGAAACTTCCTCAGGAGAACTGATTGGTGCTTCTCTCAGGAGCGGTCATGCCAGGTCTGTCGTTAAGCTATCAAGTACGGGAAACATTGAATGGTATGGTGGAGGTGACTGGTACTATCAGAAAGGTCAATCCGTTGTTATCTCATCCTCGGGTGATGCTATCACTACAGGTCTCTGCCACGCTACTGAAAACTCCTCGATCGGCCTGTTCATTCTGTCTCTGGACATGGACGGGAATACGAACTGGTCTCGGCTCTATGATTTTCCTGATCGGACTGAGAAGGGATACGATATTGTCGAGCTCCCTGATGGGGGGTTCGGCCTCTGCGGAGTCCGCTATGGAGCAACCGCGCCACAGGCTTGGATTCTCAGAACCGATGCTCTCGGAGACACCTTATGGACAGCCACTTGGGGAGCGAATAATACAAATTGGGCACATTGCATTCTCTATACAGAGGAGAGCCTGAAAGTACTTGCCTATGGCCGGATCCATCCTGACTCGAGTAGAGGACCTCACATCCTGACTTACGACATGAATGGCTACCTATCCAGGGAAACACCTATTCCTGACCTCTATGACGAGAAATGCATGGACATGTGCCTCTCTCCTACAGATGACTGCTACACGATGATCACTCACTACGGACCAAGACTCTATCATGTGGACGATCAGGGCAATGTTCTCTGGTCTTCTGCGATCCCATCAGCCAGTCAGCCTTACGGCTACTCCATCAATTCGACCATGGACGGCGGGTACATCTATGGTGGGCAGAATACACCGGATCCTGATATACCAGGCTCTAAATTCTCCGGTATGCTCGTGAAGTTCGATTCTGATGGACAGGAGATGTGGAGGGATTACGTCTACAATCAGGGATGTAAATGCCTCTACTCCGCATGCCAGCTCTCACAAGGTGGTTACGTGGCGGTTGGAACAGCAGATGGGAATGGATTTGTGATCCGCTATGCCCCGGAAGTCGGCATAGAAGAGGGCAGCACCCTCCCCGCTCTCGTCACACTGCATCAACCCTCTCCCAACCCCTTCACTTCCAGTCTCAGTGTGAGCTACAGCCTTCCAGAGAGTATGCAGGTCTCGCTATCGGTGTACGATATCTCAGGTCGGCTTGTTGGAGAGC
>JAOZQW010000165.1 GCA_029932015.1 Candidatus Fermentibacteraceae bacterium | reverse complement strand
GTTGTGTATCGAGCTCAATGGGACAGCAGTGATCCTCCCTATCCATTTATCGAAATGTGTGTGCGGGTTTCCGGCCGGGATCATGCTCAGCCCGAAATCAGTGCCTTCAGAGCATCAACCGAATGGACCCTGCCGGTAACGACTACTTCGCCATCAACCGCAAGTGCTGGGGTAAGCATTACACCCATAGCGGCGATGTCGGCGATCTTCTCGACCTTCTCAAGCGTTACATTGTCCAGCTTGAGTTCGGATATGGCCAGTTCGACAGCACTGTAGAGCTTCCTGCATTTCGGACATCCTGTGCCAAGCACCTGCAATTTCATGAGAAACCTCCCTTGGCTGATCTGTGGTGAGGTCAGATCAGGGTTCCGAAGAACGCCCCTGATATCGTGGCCATCACAACTACGAGGATTACATATACAAGCGTCTTTTTTGTCCCGAGGACGCTTCTTATTACCAGCATGTTCGGAAGCGAGAGTGCCGGACCGGCAAGGAGAAGAGCCAGTGCGGGACCTTCTCCAGTCTGGCAGCCTCGCTTCTACGGAAGATGACGCTCATCAGGAGACCGATCACCACGCTGAATACGACAGCTCCTATCGCTCTGGCAACTCCCAGTTCAACTCCCAGGACATTTGCCGTGAGGAGAATGGCAAGGACATTCACGGCGGGACCTGCGTACAGGAAGGCGGTGGCCGGGCCTATCCCAGCTCCCCGTGTGTATATGCCGGCGAATATCGGCAGGACACTGCAGGAGCAGACAGCCAGGATCGAGCCGGATACCGAGGCCACGCTGTAGGCCAGGATCCTCTTTGCTCCAGCACCGAGATATCTGATCACAGCAGCCCCGCTGAGGAAGACGGATATGGCTCCTGCAATGAAAAGAGCAGGGAGAAGGCAGAGAACTACATGATCTCTAGCGTATTCATGCAGAAGACCGAATGCTCCCGTGAGGGCGCCCGAGAATCTCGCAGAGGAGAGGGGCATATAGAAGGCTCCGAGGAATACTGCGGTTAGAAGAGCGAAGCGCTTCCACTCGGATCTCGCATTCATTATGAACTGGATCCTCTGTGCCGGTCGGAGACATGCAGGGGGGCACATGCCTCTGCCCCTTCCTCAATGATGTCTTCGACGCATGAGAGGAAGTTAAGCACACATGGGGTTTTCAGAGAGTAGCGTCTACGGTTGCCTTCGACGGTGCAGCTGAGTATTCCGGCATTCCTGAGTACCGAAATGTGACGGGAGACTGTGGACATATCAACAGGGACGAGTTCGGCGAGTTCAGAGACGGTCCTGCTTCCTTCGGACAGTGTCTCGACCACCAGCAATCGCGTAGGATGTGCAAGAGCGGCTATTATGTCAGCCCTGCGGCGCAGCCTTGAATATCCGGAATCGGGCATTGAATCTCTATTCGGTTGAGTTGTATTTGTATAATAAGCCATATATGCAAATTATCAATGGATATGGGGACACTAAAACTCATTGCGTGATGTCCCCATAATTGCAGTTAAGTGTGTGTCCCCATATCTCTAGCCGTCTTCATCAATACAGAGCAGTTTGTGCTTAACGGCGGTGAAAGTCTTCGAGATAAGAATCAGGATGATCAGATTGAGGAAGATGAAAACCGCCCATGATGAATATCTGTAGAATGCACTGCCTGTTTTGTGGTACATCAATAGCGTGGCAATCACTAGAGCATCCAATGGGAACGAGTAAGCCCACCAGGGAATGTCGAATTTGAGATGGAAGAGCCTTCTGCCCTGGAACATGATAAGAATGAACAAGAAAGCTGCGATGTAGTAGAGCATGTTCCCGAAGATATTCAGTTCACCCAGCAGTTTGGTCAAAGCAATGAAGCCGATGGCGGGGGGTGCGAACAGGATGAACAGGGTGGGCAGAAGTTTGTCCTGGATAGGGTTATGGAAGAATATCCTGTTGAAAACAAGGGTTGTCAGTATGAACCACCAGAAAAACCCGATACTGAAGAAGAACCACGAGAGTTCCGGTGAAAAATGTCGAATTCCTGCAATTGGAATGATGAGGCAACCGACAACTGGAATGAACCACGAGGGATTCATATGGTGAATTTCGTACTTGTCATGTCTGATCCATGCCGACAGGATGATGATCGTAAAGATGGCCTGTACTACCACACCGATCCACCACAGGTACCTGGAGATATTCATATCAATATTGAGGTAGATCAGGCTTGTGATAAGAAACAGCTTTGCCAGTATCGGATAGAAATTGAGCTTGATGGGATGATTGAACTCGGATCTGACCGCTGCGGGATACCTGAATATTTTAAGGATGTAGATGAAGAGCACGACAGCGATAACGCCCAGGGAGAAGTAGAGCAGGTAATTACTGATCGAGAAAGAGAGCAGAAGAATCTCCTCGGCTTTCTGCCATGCAAGAGTAAAGCCAATCAGACCAAGGCATATAGCTAGAAAGGAAATGGAGAAATTCCTCAATCTGCTGACCTTTGGATTAACTGAGTTATTGCTTTCTGCTACGCCGGTCATAATGATTCCCTTCTGTATTCAACTCAAATTGCTTCATAATATGATGATTTTGATGGTGAGCTGCTGCTGAATCCGAGAAGACATAGGATCCCGAGGATAGGATTCCGGCAACACTGCCGGATGCGTGTCCCCTACAGCTGCGTGAACTCCAGGCCGTTCCAGGAATAGTATGTCGTGTCCAGAGAGGTGACGAAGTACTCCATGCTCTCCTCGCTGAACTCCTCCTCAGTAGAGAGCACCCGGACCCAGTCGGATCCCGGGAAGTCCTCCCCAGGGAAGATGAAGTCTTCGGTGTAATGGAACAGACCCGCCTCGGAGACCATGCTCGCAGATGGACCGCGAATCAGGTAATTGCCGGTCCATGCGAAGAGAACATCCCTGTTCTCGAAGCCGCAGGCTTCGTAGGTGAACGTGACCACCACTAGATCCTGCATTCTGGTGAAACCGACCGGGTCTATCTGCCGGCTGGAGACGCCGTACCTGTAGTCGCTTCCTTCGAATCCACCGCTCGGAGGGTAGAAGACTGATTCCCAGAGTATATCGCCTTCATATACGATTCTGGCGGATCCGACGAAGCGGTATATATCGGGGTAATAAGTGCCTATACCGAACATGAAGAGAGTATCCCCCGAAAGGACCTGATCGGTCAGCGCAAGCCATGGCTGCGGGATATATCCTCGATAGGTTTCACCATCTAACTGACATGTGCCTTCCATCCAGGAACTGCTTATCCCATCTCCCTGATACTGCATATCTATGGCAGCAAGACGGTGGAGCTCTGTTCCAAGCGGAAGCGGGCAGATCACAGAGGATGTTTCCCTCGGGGATTCAAATAGCGCTGCGCCTTCCATAAACACCCTGGCGCTCTCTCCCGTGAGTTCGCCATACGAGGTATCCGCCAATACAGGACAGGCCAGCGTGAGAAGCAGAAACCGAATGATGAACCTGTGCATGTCGATCCCCTTCAATATCAGAGTATTCAGAAAGTCAATTCAGATGAATGTTACTATACGTTCCAATCACACCGCAGCCCATCTTCTCATCCGAGGGGTGTCATCGTAATAGCAATCTATTATCCTAACTTATCATCCCCCCCATTCGTACGCATGCGCGGATTGGGGGGATGGGGTGAAGGGAGCAGCAATGCCAGTAGATGATATCAGAGCGATCGAGGCAGAAGTGCAGCTGCTGCGCGAGGGTTCCTCGAGTACGGAACTCCTGAAAGCACTGGAGAAGCTGTTCCGTCTTGAGTACAGGTCTGATCCGATTCTGGCGGAGACACATGCAAGGGAGATAATCAACACAGCTTCCGACTCCGATCTGAAGGCGGACGAGGCTCTCGGTTATCGACTCCTGGGCGTATCCTTCTGGGCAAGAGGAGAGTATGTAGAAGCGTTGTCGGCATATACGGAATCCACACGCATATATATTTCCATAGGTGACGAATTGGGAGTGGCTTCCGTGGCGAACAACACAGGCGGCATCTATCTCGAGCAGGGTCTGCTTGATATGGCGCTGGAGAGGATCCTGTATGCCCTGAGACTCAAGGAGAAGCATGGTGACATCTCCTCCACCGCATGCCCCTATCTGAATATCGGGAATATCTACAGAAGACTCGCCAATTACCGGCAGGCTCTTGTCTGCTACCGGCAGGCTCTATCTGTCTGGCAGAAGGCAGAGGATGAAGCGAATATAGCCGGATGCTACACGAATATGGGCCTTGTACATGCCAAGGTGAATGCCCTTGGTCGGGCGATGAAGTACCACCAGAAGGCTCTCAGCATCCGTGAAGAGATGGGAGATCTCAGGGGACAGGCAATTGCTCTGGGGAACATCGCAGGCGTGCAGCAGATGCAGGGTGAATCGAAGAAGGCTCTGACCTCTTACAGAAGAAGTCTCGAGATACAGCAGCGCATCGGAGACTCAGTCGATACAGCCCGGAGCATGGCTTACACAGGGCAGCTCCTAACGGAGATGGGTCGGCTGGAAGAGGCTGAGCAGGAACTGACTGCCGCGCTTGAGCTTTCAAGAGAACTGGGCACGAAGGACCTGGAAGCAAATTGTCATGATTCTCTCTCAAGTCTTTATGAGATCAAGGGAGACCTCAGGAGCGCCCTGAACTCCTCAAGGGAGCGCTACAGACTGATCGAGGAGTACATGGGGGAGAGGAGCCGGGATCGTCTTTCCAGACTCCAGGCACTCTTCCAGATTTCCCATCGCGAGGATTCCGATAACCCCTCGATCTGATATCGTTCCGTTCCTGCTGTTCACTGACTGAAGCTGTCGGAGACCTCCAGATCAAAGCCGCTTCCCGTCCAGATGTATGTTGTCACAGAGTCCTCTGAGACAGTGTAATCCTCTGAAGCTTCATCCCGGGTCTGCAGGATGCTCTCGAGAATGGCGGTCTCATCCACTCCACCTTCGTCCGTGGGGAGAATGAACTTAGTGGAATAGATGTAGCTTTGTGCCTCGAACTGGTTCATTGCGACTGGACCGAGCACGAGGTGTTCACCTGTCCAGCCAATGAGAAGGTCTGGATTGAGAGCTCCGCTCTCAGTGTAGATGAAAGAGAGTCGCACAAGGTTCTGCAATCCGGTGAAACCGGAATGATCAAATGCGATAAGCTCCGTGTTGTATTCATAGAAGTCCCGGCTGACGGCAGCTCCGATAGCTTCAAGGAAGAGATTGTCCAGGATATCACCTCCGGTGATCACCTTGATCTCGCCCTGGAATTCGTTCGAAAGAGTGTCAAAGCCTATCACGTTGAACATGAAGATGGTGTCTTCACCAAGTGCTATATCTGACATTGCCAGATATGCTCCTGGGATGTAGCCGGATAAACTCCGGTCGTCCATTGTACAGGCTGCCTGGTACCAGTAGGAGGAGAATCCATTATCCCTGAATTCACCCGCTCCGTTACCGAGGATGATCAATTCGGTCCCGACCGGGAGTTCCGCGATCACTTCAGAACGAATATCGGTGGAGTCACGGAGTGGAGCCC
>JAOZQW010000475.1 GCA_029932015.1 Candidatus Fermentibacteraceae bacterium | reverse complement strand
TCCGCGACGGATACATCACCAAGGCAGAAGGACAGGGAGCGCAAGCGAAGAGAGGCCGAGGAGAGAAAGCGTCTCTACCGTGAAAGTCAGAAGGTCGTCAAGCGACTTGAGAGGATCGAGCGGAAGCTCCTTCCTCTCGATGAGCGGAGGACGGAACTGGAGAATCTCCTTTCGGATCCGGAAGTCCTGTCGGATTCGAGCCGGATTGTTGAACTCCAGACAGAGCATGCGCACATCAGTAGAGAGATACAGGAGTATCAGGAGATGTGGGATGAGCTTGCCGAGAAGGCTTAGGAATAGGAAGGGGAATAACAGCTGCTTAACGTAATTCCGCGACCAGTGCAGGAGATGATGCTGAGAGGCGAGCGGAGGATGATCTGCGGGGCTACGGCACTCTTCGCAGATGTGTCCGGCTTCACTTCCATGACCGAATCTCTGATGGCCTACGGCAGGGAAGGTGCGGACATTCTCTCAGGTATCCTCAATCGTCTATTCTCCAGAGCAGTTCAGGAGATACTCCAACATGGCGGCTGCATACCAGGCTTTCAGGGTGATGCACTGACCGCACTGTTTCCACCTGCAGCGACGGAGAACGCACTCATCTGTGCAGAACGTCTGGCTGATCACTTCAGACGGGAGTCGGGAGTGAGGACCGGTTTCGGTGAGTGGGAGGTTTCCGTCAGGATTGGGGTTGCCTCTGGAACAGTGGAGTGGGGTATCCTCGGTGATTCCAGGCTGACGCATTTTGCAAGAGGATCTGCGCTCAGCAGAGCGGTGGAGATGTCCTCCTCCTGCATTCCCGGAAGAGTACGGTCGGATATTTCCCCCCCACCCCCATCCGAGAACTGCAGTAATTGCAGACTCTCAGGCAGGATCCGCAGAACAGTGGCAGCACGATTCGTTCCAGTGGAGATACTGGACAGCAGGCTGGCCGGTGAGTTCAGGGATGTAGTCCCAGTCTTCATCTCTCTCAGAGGAGATCGAGCCGAACTGGATAAATCCATCATGCAGTCCATGGAGCTAGCGGGGATACACGGAGGACATTGGACCGGAGTCTTCTTTCCAGGTGAAGAAGCGCTCTCGCTCGTCCTCTTCGGTGCTCCGGTTTCCAGCGAGCACAATACGGCAAGGGCCTGCGACTTTGCTCTTGAAGTCATAGGGAGACTGGGCGGAGCGGTTCGGGCCGGTCTGGCGGCCGGAGTTGTGTATGCCGGTATTACCGGCAGTTCGAGGCGCTGCTCATACACCGTTTTCGGGGATACTGTGAACACTGCTGCACGTCTCGTGCACCGGTGCGATTGGGGCAGCGTACTGGCAGCTTCCTCTGTAGTCTACCGAACAGGATCCGGGTTCGACTGGGGTGATGGTGACCGGCTGATGCTGAGGGGTCGTAGTACAACCACTCATGTCAGACGGCTCATTCGAAGGTCCGATCCAAGCGTCTGGGATTTCAAGGGTGAGATGGTGGGCAGGAGGCGCGAGCTGAGTCAGCTGAGCAGGATGCTCACCCCTCTGGATGAAGGGACCTGCTG
>JAOZQW010000164.1 GCA_029932015.1 Candidatus Fermentibacteraceae bacterium | reverse complement strand
GCGAAGGACTCAGCTCTGTCTATTCCCCTGCTTATGACGGTGTGGTCCCTGTCCCTGCCTTTCTCAGTCCTGGAGAAGTTCATAGGCATGCGGATCTCCATAGCGCCGATGGTCCGGTAGCCCTTCTTTCTCAGCAGCGCTCCGAGGGGGCCCACTATCCCGCCTGAAAAGCCGCCCAGAGTATCCACCATGAAGGCTTCCCTGCCATCTCCCGGAGGGAGGCGGTCGACGAAATCCCAGATGAAGGGATATGTGGACTGATAGGCTACAGGGAACCCGATGCCGAGAGCAGTGCCTGCTGGAAGCAAGGGAGAGCTGCCCAGAGCGATGCGGTGCTCGGTCACTTCGAGGTCGGCCGCCTCGAAAGAACGGACCATCTCTCGTATGATCAGTTGGGTGTTCCCCGTGCCTGAAAACCAGCAGAGGACGATACGGCGGGAATCCATATGCTCCTTCCGAAGCCTTTCAATTCTGCGCCGGAACTGCGCTGAGTGCTATGGAATATGTTGAGAGACGATGGAATCGGCGATGATATCGGCGAGCCGGGCTCCTGCTGAATCAATTCTCCTTGCAGTTGATACGAAATCGAGCCCCTCGGTTATGAGCCGCCTGCGAAGGTCGCCTTCAGACATCAGGCTGGACAAAGCCCCTGCCATTCGGACGGGGTCCCTCTCTACCAGAAGGCCCGTCCTCCCGTCGATGATGTTGTCGGTGAAGCCTCCCTCAGAGACCGCGACGACTGGAGTTCCGCAGGCCATGGCCTCCAGAGGAACAAGTCCGTATGGCTCTTTGTGCTGACAGCAAAGAACGGCCAGCGCAGCCGAGTAGAGTCCCCTCAGCTCCCGGTCGGATATCTTTTCCCTGATGCAGAGATCGACCCCCTTCTGACGGGCGAGCATATCGAGAGTTTCCCGATACGGTTGAAGTCCTCTGTCAGCAACGATCACAAGGGCTGGTCTCTCCGCTTCAGGCAGGATGGCGACCGAATTCACCGCCATTTCATGTCCCTTGAAGGGCCAGAGAGCGCCGACGCTGAGAACGAAGCCGGAGCCCTTTGCAGAGGGAACAGGATGGAATGTGCGCAGGTCGACTCCCGGATGGATTATCTCCGGGGTCCGTCCATAGATGTTCTTAACGAGTCTGCCCATCCAGTTGGAGAAAGTCACGATCCTTCCGGCAGAAGAGACGGCAAGCAGGTCCATCTTCTTTTCCATTCGGCGCAGGGGAGCAAGAAGAAGGCGGGCGGATCTCCCTGACACCCGCTGGATCAGGTCCGGCTCGTAGATATGTCTGGGATACTCGTAGCAGAAATAGACGGATGGTGTTTTCAGATAACGCAGGATCGGCGGGGCAGCGACCAGCATCGAATTGTGAACCAGCACTGCATCGGCTCCCGAATCGATCTCACGGGCCACGCTCCTGCATAGCCGGTCAAACGCCTGCAGTCTTGAACGCAGCGTCAGAGGGGCCATAAGCCGTCTTGCGCCAGAGAGCCTCTTCCCAGCGGGGAAGGGCCATACCCTTAGATCCACTTCTCCTGGGACATCGAGCAACGATGAGTCTTCAGGCTGATGAACAGTGATGCTGAATGTTCGGGACAACTCGCCGATCATCTGCCCTGCCACCCGGATACCACCCCCGCTCGGAAGGTGAAGGAAGACTGCCAGTCTAAGCGGATCGGTCACCACACCTCACATTCTTATGCTGTTATATTCAATTCCAACACTAATACCTGCCATGCCTCGAGGAAACCGGAGGTAACCTCATAGAAGTCAGTGCAGTTCTTGTCAACTACGGGCAATGGGATCTGACCCGTCGCTGTATTGATACTCTGCTTGCTTCCAGGGGGGTCGATGTACGGATAGTTCTGGTGGACAACGCTTCTCCCGGCGAAGTCCCTGCATGGACATCTTCGATGCCGAACCTCGTATTCAGCAGGCAGGAGACCAACCTCGGCTTTGCAGAGGGAAATAATGTGGGATTCAGCCTCTCTTCTGCAGAAGGAGGCTCGAAGTATACTTTCTTCCTCAACAATGATGCCGAGACCGCTCCGGACACAATATCCCTGCTCACCGGCTATCTGGAGGATCATCCCGAGGCGGGGATAGTGGCGCCTCCGGTGATGCTTGCCTCCGCCCCTGACAGGGTCTGGAGCGCAGGAGGCCGGTTCAGTCCTCTGAAAATGCGATTCAGGCAGGATATGTATCCTTCGAGGAGTTCATTGCCTGCGGTACCGTACGAAGTGGATTTTGTCTCCGGCTGCGCGATGATGGTGAGAAGCTCTCTGTTTAAGGAGACCGGCGGCTTTCCGAGCGGCTATTTCATGTACTATGAAGATGCTGAACTCTGTTTCAGGGTCAGGAACAGAGGACTCTCCATCCGGGTCGTTCCCTGCGAGGGAGTAATCCACCATGTATCAGCAGCCAGCGGCGGGGAGCTCGCGAATCTGCCCGTCTATTTCTCCGAGAGGAACAGGATCATCCTTTCGCGGGAGATGCTCTCAACCTCACAGCGTCTCCGGTTCGATCTGTATATCAGTGCGGTACTGCTGGTGAAGACCGTCAAGTTTTTGCTGTGGCAGGGTCCGGGGCTCATCCCCTGGATATGGCGTGGATACATCGACGGGCACGTCGGAAGAACAGAGAACGAAGCGGTCCTTCGAAAGCTTGCCGGTATCAGATAAAGGGATGCGCCTGATACGGATAGGCATGAAGCACATTTATGTTGTCTATACGGAGCTTCATTCCGATTCGTCCTCCTCCGTCCCGAACCTGAAGCACCCAACCGCCACGAGCAGTCCGACTGTGAGCCAGAAGAAGCTGTTCGTCTGGGGCCAGTAAAGGAAGTTGTCCATGGTCTGATGCAGGGCGAAGCCAAGAAGCCCGGCGCCCAGCCCCACGGCCCATGGGAATGGAACAGAAGATAGAGCGGAGAGAGCCGCCTTCGCAGCAGCAAGCATTATCAGCAGCAGAGCGATCAGAGAGATGATTCCTCCCTTCACTGCGTGAGAGAAAAAGAGACTGTTGAGCCCCCCGAATACACGGATGGGTCCGGTGCTTACCGAGTGCCTTACCTCCCAGAAGCTGTACAGGCGGGTTCTTCCCCAGAAGAATTCCCTCGCGCCCCAGCCAATACCGGTAACAGGAGCATCCATGAACTGATTCATGTAACCCTTGTAGGTAACGTAGCGGTGAAGCAGCGTGGGCTGACTGGCAAGCTCCTGTGGATTTTTAAAGAAGCTGACCTGGCGCTCGAAGACGCTGGCATTTGTAAGAAGAAGCGCGACGAAGAGGCAGCCAATGATCACAGGGATCCAGGGCCTTCTGCGGAAGCGGTAGAGAAGGACGGCTCCAGCCCCGAGTGTCACAGCGAGCAGCCCCCCCCGCGAGAAGGTGTAGAGAACACTGAGAAGTCCCAGTGCAACGGCCGAGTAGGAAATGATCTTCCACTTCCTGGAAGTCGACCAGAGCCCCACCGCAAGGGCTAATGGAATTGAGAGTTCTAGGTAGCCGGCAAAAACATTCGGATTACCCAGAAAAGAGGTCACTCGTCCCCTGTAGATGTAGCCGAGGGACATGTCCACTCTGGAGAAGGAGGTAATGGAGAAGAATTCGATAACTCCCCCCAGACCCGCAATGAAGAGAACAATGACCAGCGCCCGGGCAAGGTGGTTGATACTATTCCTGTTTCTGCACAGACCCGGAACAATGAAGACCATTGGCATGAAGAGGAAGACACTGCTTCCCTCGCGGATTGCATTCCAGGCGTACTGCCCCTGGACGTGGATAGATACAGCTATGCTGACGACCTGGATCAGCAGAGCAAGAAAGGCCAGTTTGATGACAGGTGTTTTAGGTGGCAGTTTCTCGTTCCAGAGAGCCATATGAAGAAGATAGAATCCCAGGAAGACCATCATTGCCAGCGTCAGTACAGAAGGATTGAACTCCCCCATTTCGAAAGTGCTTCCACCGAAGAGAAAAATAAAGGGCATTACTGGCAGCCAGAACCCGGGAGTTGGATTCCAGAAGCCGAGAATGACTATGGCCCCTCCTGCAAAGAGGACCATCCTCAGAGAAGAGGGAAGCATAGTGAGGAGCAACAGATATGAAGCGGTGAGAAGAAGAAGCAGAAGGGCTGTCCATGGACCAAGTCTGCATCTGCCCTCGACATTGCTGCCAGTGAGCCTGTCTCCGGTCAATACGCTCATCAGTCAGATTCCCCGAAGAGCCTGTTGAAGCTCTCTCTTGTGACTTCGGCGGAGGGTTTCGATCCAGCTTCGGAGGGAGCATTTCCAGGAACGAATTCCTCGCAGTAATTAAGCCCCTCCCGGTCTTTCACGGATTCAGTTGTCAGTGACCTGCAGCGGCTGGCGTTGGAGTCGAACAGACTGCACTGGCGGCATGAGTGAAGCCAGGATTCACACCTGGAACAGACGGCCTTGAACCCGATGGCCTGCGAATCGTACTCCAACCCGCACCTGAAACAGATCAAGAGCCGCTTACCTCTTCAAGAACCTCAAGGCCGATAACCTCCCAGCTCAGGTCTTCATCCAGGGGGAGCTCTATCATGTCGCCCGGTGATCTTCCCAGAAGAATGCTTCCGAGGGGGGCACGGTAATTGATTTTTCCATTCGCAGGATCGGCATCGAGAGGGCCGACGAGTTCCAGTTCCTTTTCGGGGATGTCAAGCCTGTCAGGGACCGCCAGCCTCACTCTTGTTCCCGGGGAGCAGATGGAGGCGGAGATCTCGATCTCTGGATATGGTCTGTATCTCTCCATCTCCTCCTCCCAGCGGCGGAGCTTGTCCAGGAGCAGATCACGCCTTTCAATGGCAGCTGCGTACTCGGCGTTCTCTGACAGGTCACCATGGGACGCAGCCACACCGATAGCATCGGCGGCAGCCGGGATGTCGACCTGTCGGAGGTGGAGAATCTCATCTATCCTGCGCTCAATTGAAGCCTTGCTTGAGAAAAGCAGTTCAGTCTCCCAGAAACGGCGGAGCTGCCTCTCGACCGGTTTGGATTCCTTGCGTTTCGCCAGTTCCCGGTTCACCGCAAGGAAGAGGCCCTCTCTGTGGGCGGTGAGACTGCCATCGAGGGAGTCGAGAAGGTTCAGGAGCAATCGGGTGTCGCTGGAGGCCAGATACGAATCCAGTTCCTCTTTCAGAGTACCCAGCAGGAGTCCGATGACCCTTTTCTGGGTCTCGGCTTTGGCAAAAACAAGGTTGCGCAGAAGGAGTTCAAGATGCTCCCTGCCGGAGGGGGCATCAAGAGGCGACTCGCTCTCGGCGCAATATGAGAGAGCCCACAGGAACCTGTCCGTCTCCGAAGGGTCAGAGAGGAAGAGACCGATGTTCTCGTGCAGGATATCAGGGTTGGTCTTCTCAAGAAAGATTGCGCAGTGCTCCCACATCGAACGCTTGAGTTTGGAAAGGAGCTGGATCTTTTCTGCGTTGGCTGTCCTGCTCGATAGGAAGGCTTCCAGGTATAGCTTTCGGCATGAGAGAGAGTGTATCTCACCCAGGGCTCTACCGGCCCTTG
>JAOZQW010000163.1 GCA_029932015.1 Candidatus Fermentibacteraceae bacterium | reverse complement strand
AATTCCATCCTCCAGGAGACCCGCTACGCTATGGATCTTGGTGGTTTCGATGGATTCCTCAAGCTGCATCGGGGGAAGTATAGAGGGAAGTCTCCTTGCCAGCATAGTTTTACCGGAGCCAGGCGCACCGATCATCAGAATGTTATGCGCTCCGGCAGCGGCTACTTCCAGTGCTCTTTTAGCGTACTCCTGGCCCCTCACATCGCTGAAATCAGGCGAGCGGGAAGGAGTGGAGCATGAGACTGTGGAAGCCGATACTCCCTTGAGGGCGAGCCTTCCATGAAGATGGTCGAGTACAGAGGCCAGATCGGGAGCGGAATAGACCGGCTGTCCGCCGGCAACCGCAGCCTCTGTCGAATTCGCATCAGGAACTATCAGCCCGGAGTGATCGAGTCCCCTGCAGCGGTCAGCCATAGAGAGAACTCCCTGGACGGGTCTGAGGGTTCCATCCAGCGCCAGCTCCCCTATCAGGATAATGTCACTTATACTCTCAGTCGGAATGAGCCCCGCCGCAGATAGAACCGAAACTGCAATTGCCAGGTCGAATCCAGGGCCCTCCTTGCGGCGGCCGGCAGGAGCCATGTTGACAGTTATCCGTTTACCCGGCAGACGCAGACCGAGATTGCTGATTGCCGAGGTCACCCTCTGCTTCGATTCCCTTACAGCGCTATCGGGGAGACCGACGATTGAGAACGTGGGAAGACCTCTGGACATATCGGTCTCGACCTCGACCGGATATGAATCTATTCCGAAGACGGCCATGCTCATTGTTCGCGCAAGCATATGCAGACCTCCCGCAAGAGTCCTCACCATCAGTCTACACCCGGATCAGAGATAGTTCAAGAGGGGCAGATCATATCTAAGGTCTGAAGGCATCCTCGAGATAGATGTCCATTCGAAGGTCAGGGGGAGTGCCGCGCACCACTGCAACATCGAAACGCACCTGGTCGGGAAGGTCATGGGAGGCCAGATAGAGAGAGGTGGCCTGAACAATTTTTATCTGCTTACCGGCGTCGATTTTCTCCAGCGGCATTGTAGCACTGCCATCCGTGGCAAGCTTCACTTCAACGGATATGAGAACACCACCCCGGATAGCCAGAATATCGACTTCTGCTCTCTTCGTGCGATAATTGCGCTCGAGTATCCGCCATCCACGAGCCTTGAGCCAGCTGCAGGTAAAGGTCTCCGCCTGTACAGATGGCCGTTTCAGAATAGACCAAGCCTGAGCTGAGGGTCATCCTTCATCGGTGAGAAGGACATTCTATGGATAGGCGAAGGGCCGAGGCGCTCAAGTGCCTTGAGGTGCTCCGGTGTGCCGTAGCCTTTGTTGGAGGTAAAACCGTATCCGGGATACAAAGATTCAGTTTTGATCATGATATTATCCCTGGTCACTTTTGCCACGATACTCGCCGCCGCTATGGAGAGGCTCCTTGAATCACCTTTCACAAGGAATTTCCTGTTCTGGCTTATGAGCGACCGCACCGGAAGACCATCTATCAGAACAATATCCGGAACCGGATCGAGTCCGGATTCGGCTCGCGTGAACGACGACCTCACCGCCTCTGACATACCACGCTCATCTATCTCTCCGGACTCGACAATACCCAGTGAAATAGAGACAGCGGTATCGAGGATAATACGGTAATACTCTCTCCGGCGTCTGTCAGACAGCTTCTTGCTGTCATTCACACCGGGTAGTTCTGCGGATGACGGGAGACAGACGGCAGCAGCAACCAGTGGCCCAGCCAGAGGGCCTCGTCCGGCCTCGTCAATTCCCGCGATGACTGTGTATCTATCTCGAAAGGAACGATCGAATTCGAATAGAGATCCTGCGATCAGGACTTCTTCCTTCCGACCCAGGTCTTCTTCTCCTTGATCCTCGCGGCCTTACCGGTCTTGTTGCGAAGATAGAAGAGCTTGGACCTGCGAACCTTACCGAATCGGGTGACCTCTATTCTGTCTATGAGCGGTGAATGGAGCGGGAATACCCTCTCCACACTAACTCCACCGGATATCTTGCGCACGGTAACGGTCTCTGAAAGACCTCCGCCACGTCGTGATATGACGACACCCTGATAAATCTGTACTCTCTCTTTGTCACCTTCACGGACAGTGAAGTGGATCTTCACTGTGTCCCCGGCCTTGAACTCCGGGAAATCATCCCGGATCTGACCTGCTTCAACACTCCTGATTATGTCATCCATCTTCCTGCTCCCTCTGTCGGTCCGCCCGCCGCATGGCAGTTATGAACCGTTTTCTGAGTTCATCCTCTGTTGTTTCTCCAAGGAGATCCGGCCTCTGACGGGCCGTGAGGTCCAGCGCCTCTCTGAATCTCCATTCCTCTATCTCTGCGTGGTTCCCTGAGAGAAGAACCTCCGGAACCTTCAATCCTCTGTATTCGGCCGGTCTTGTGTACCTCGGATGATCCAGCAGGCCGGTAGCATAACTATCCGAAGCCGCAGAATCCATCCTGCCAAGCACCCCGGGTATCCACCTGAAGACCGCCTCAAGGAGGATCATGGCCGGTGTCTCACCGCCGGAGACAACCGCATCGCAGACGGAAACCTCATCGGTGACCGCCTCCTGCCTGAATCTGTGGTCGATACCTCCGTATCTGCCGCAGAACACCACGATCCCATCGGTCTCAGCCAGTTCCGTGACCAGGGAATGATCCAGCCTACGGCCCTGTGGGGTCATGTAGACCACCCTGGCTTCACTTCTCCAGTCTATCGACTCCAGCGTTCGGAAGAGCGGTTCAGGTCTGAGGAGCATTCCTGCTCCTCCTCCGAACTGATAATCGTCCACGCTCCCCCTGGGATCGACGGCCCAATCCCTGATATCGAGTACATCCAGGCTGACTGTACCTGACGATATCGCTCTTCCTATAACACCCGTCTCGATGAAAGGACTGAACAAGCCGGGAAATAGCGTCGCTACAGCTGCCTTCATCCGGAATTCCGCCTTCTCTTCCCTACTTGATCCAGAGGTCTTCGATCCCGGTGGGCAATTCGACCTCTATCGTTCCCTCAGTCATCTCGCCGGACATCGCCAGGTTGAGCGGGATCCCGAATCTGGATCCCTCGGCTCCCTCCAGGATGAGAAGCGGATTTGAGGGAAGCGCTTCCATATCGACAATGCTGAAGGTTCTCCCGCCGGAGATGATTCTCATACCAATGAACCCATAGAGCGGGAAGAACGGAAGCCTCTCTTCAGCTTCCAGCTGATCAATGAAGACCCTTCTCCCCCTGGCCGCTTCTGCATCCTCCCTGTTCCTGATCTCCCCGGTCTGCAGGAGGATGGTCTCTTCGTTTCGGGCGGTGCAGCGTCTGACTGTGATACTGTCCACCCCATCAAGCAGAAGTGAAGTGCCCTCCGGTAATCCGGGCATATCACCCGCAGTGAAGATCCGCACCACCAGACCGCCCTTGAGTCCGTGAGCCCGTTCGATATAGCCGAGGAATATTCTCCCGGCCTCTGCTTCGGCAGTCCTGTCAGTCAACGATTCGGACAGTAGCCTTCTCTTCCAGTCTCGCGGCGGCGGACCGGATGATAAGCCTCATAGCCTTTGCGATCTTGCCCTCGCGACCGATCACCCTGCCCAGGTCACTTTCAGCGACTCTGAGTTCGAATACGGTCACATCTTCCTCGACGGTCTCCTCGACAGATACCGCTTCGGGTTCTTCAACGAGTGTTCTGGCCATGAGTTCTACTAGTTCCTTCATGAGGACCCTCCAGTTTAAGTGGTTGTGTATGGGCAGTATTCAGGTTCTCAGGACCTGTCAGATGTCCTGCTCTCTCCCTTGAGGAGCACTACCTCAGGAGTAACCCCTTCTTCTCCCGCGGACATCCGGGTCCACTTCGTCCATGTTCCGGTCCTCCGAAGCAGGCTCCTGACCGTGTCTGAAGTTCCCGCTCCGTTGCCGAGCCAGTGGAAAACCCTCTCCTCATTGACCTTGATCTCCATCGGCCTTCGAAGGGGATCGTAATATCCCAGGGTCTCCAGGAACCGGCCGTCGGTCGCCTTCCTGCGGTCCGCGGCCACTATTCTGTAGAAGGGCTCTCCAGCGCTCCCCATCCTCTTAAGACGAATCGTAACCAAGCTTCACCTCCGTGTCAGCGAAATGCGCCGGGGAGCTTCATGCCCTTTCCGGACTTCATCCGCTTCATCATTGTTCTCATTGTCCTGAACTCGCGAAGCAGCCGGTTCACATCGTTCACTCTTGTACCGCTGCCTCTTGCTATCCTCTTTCGCCTGCTCCCGTTGATCTGCTCGGGGTGGAGCCTCTCTTTCATTGTCATGGAGCCTATGATAGCCTCCATCCTTGAAAGCTGCGAGGGATCCATATCCGTTCCTGCCGGTCTCATGTTCTTCGGAAGCATCGCCAGCAGGTCGTTAAGCGACCCCATTCTCTTCAGCCTCTTGAGTTCGCCTCGGAAGTCCTCGAGAGAGAAGGTATTGGAGACAAGCTTCTTCTCCAATTTCTCGGCTTCCTTCAGGTCCCAGCTGTCCTGAGCTTTCTCGACCAGACCCACGACATCGCCCATACCCAGTATTCTTCCGGCAAGACGGGATGGGTTCATGGGCTCGAGACCGTCCACACCCTCACCGATGCCGATGAACTTGATCGGTCTGCCAGTGACCGCTCTGAAAGAGAGAGCGGCACCACCGCGGGAATCACCGTCCATTTTTGTCACAATTCCCCCGGTGAAGCCTATCTGCTCCTGGAAGGAATTCGCGACATTAACAGCATCCTGTCCGGAGAGCCCATCGATGACAAGCAGTGTCTCAGCAGCGGGGACCGCATCAGAGGTCCGACGCAGCTCATCCATAAGGTCGTCGTCAACATGGAGCCTTCCGGCAGTATCAGCTATCACAATATCGTATCCTGATCTCGAGGCTTCTTTCCTGGCCTCATTGAGAACCTGTACCGGATCCTTTGTGTCCCGCCTGCCGTAAAAGCCTGCACCCGCCTGTGCGGCGATGGTTTCGAGCTGGTCTATCGCAGCGGGTCTCTGGAGGTCGCATGCGGCAAGCAGCACTCGCTTGCTCTTGTATCTGGCAAGCCATTTTGCCAGTCGTGCCGCTGTGGTGGTCTTGCCTGAGCCCTGCAGTCCGATAAGAAGATAAACCAGTGGCGGACGGCCGGAGAGCTCGAGGGGAACCACTTCATCTCCCAGCAGTCCAACGAGTTCATCATGAACTATCTTGATGACCTGCTGACCAGGTGAAACGGACCTGAGGATATCTTTGCCTATTGCCTTGGATGTTACCGAAGCAACGAAATCCCTGGCAACGGAGAAACTCACATCAGCCTCAAGCAGCGCGCGTCTTACCTCACGCAGTGCCTGCTTGACATCGTTCTCTGACAGTACTCCCCTGCCGGTCAGTTTCCTGAAGGAATCGGCGAGTCTGTCGGACAGGTTCTCGAACAAGTGCGATCCTCCTCGATAGTACGCGTTTCACCGCCTGCGGCGGAATACTCCATAGAGCATGCAACTATACATAAAAGGGATGAACAGGGCCAGTGTGATCCAGACTCTCCTGTCGTTTAATCC
>JAOZQW010000474.1 GCA_029932015.1 Candidatus Fermentibacteraceae bacterium | reverse complement strand
TAGGTCCTGCACTTTACGTCTCTGTTCGATATCAATCATTCATATATCCCCTGGTCTGCAAGATATTAACTGGAACAATCTCCCCCGGCGCTTCCGGATACGGGGCAGCCGCTCACAAACACCTCTCGTATATCGGGCACTGCTATGTGATATGCAATAGCCCTGTGATCATCAAGGTCCCAGACTATCATATCCGCATCCATCCCCGGGGCAAGTCGCCCTTTTCGGTCGGCCATGCCAATCGCTGCCGCTCCGTTGACGGTCGCAGCCGTGAGCGCCTCCTCAATCGTGAATCCGCACTGGCATACCGCAAGATTTACCATGAACGGCATCGACTCGCAGAAGCAGCTTCCCGGGTTCAGGTCTGTGGCTATTGCGACAGCGGCTCCAGCGTCAATGAGCTTTCGTGCCGGCGGGTAGGGCTTGCCGAGAAAGAAGGCAGTTCCGGGAAGCAGAGTTGCAATTGTATTACTCTCTGCGATCAGAGAGATATTTTTATCCGATATGGAGAGGAGATGGTCCGCGCTGTCGGCTCCGAGTTCCACGGCGATGGCCGTCCCCCCTGTATCATGGAACTCATCCGCATGTATCCTGAGGCGGAATCCCATCCTCTTCGCGGCACTGAGATATCGTCTTGCCTGAGCAGGTGTGAATACGTTCTTCTCGCAGAATATGTCGACGTACTCGGCAAGTCCTCTTTCACGGACAGCAGGAAGGACAGAAGCTATAAGATGATCAATGTACTCATCCGCCCTGCCGGCAAACTCTGCAGGCACTTCGTGCGCCCCGAGGAATGTGCACACAAGCGTCATTGGAGTCTGCCCTGCAACAGAAGCAGCAGCCTCAAGAGATCTGATCTCGGTTTCGAGGTCGAGTCCATAACCGCTCTTTACTTCGGCAGTTGTGGTACCGAACATGAGCATGGTCTCCAGGTGGCCTCTCATAGTCTGCTCTAGAAGATTGACTGATGCCTGTCTTGTTCGCCTTACACTGTTGAGGATACCTCCCCCCGCAGCTGCGATCTCCTCGTAATCGGCTCCCTCGGCCCTCAGAGCGAACTCCTTCTGTCTTGTCCCGGCGTAAATGGGATGGGTATGCGAATCAACGAAGCCCGGAGTTATAAGTCTGCCTTCGAGATCGTACTCTACCGCTCCAGGCAGCGCTGTAACTTCTCGAAGGAGATCGGATGTTGAACCTGTCCAGACTACAGTTCCAGCTCTGCAGGCAAGGGCGCCATCATTTTTTATGATGGAGAGCTTCCTGCAGTCAGGCCCCCTATGCGGAACAGGGGAACCGGTCAATGTGACCAGTTCCCCCGCATTTACCATTATCAGATCGGCATGGATCATCCCGGGAGTATCAGCTCTGCTCCGAGATCACCGATGCTACTTTGCGGCCGCCCATCATGTGGAAGCGTATCCTGCCGTCGGCCTTCGCAAAAAGAGTATCGTCGTTACCTCTGCCGACATTGAGACCGGCATGGATGCGCGTTCCCCGCTGTCTTATGATGATAGTACCAGCGCTCACAACAGAACCGGC
>JAOZQW010000473.1:282-1539 GCA_029932015.1 Candidatus Fermentibacteraceae bacterium | reverse complement strand
GCAGTGCCTGTCCTCCTGCCGGCAAGCATCCCGTAGAACTCCCATGGGTGTTCTGTAGATACAATTTCCAGCAGAGAATCGCGCAGGAGCAGGTCACCCGTCTCCGAGGCTATCCGCGCCCTCCAGAAAAGCATCTCGTCCCTCCAGTAGCCTTTCGGCCACCTGAGCGTCCCTTCTGCCCAGATGGAATCGGCTCTTGCCGTCATGCCGGACATATAGAGCGAGAAACCGCATCTCCAGTGAGCCCTTTCATCCCCTTCGTATGACCCGGATGCAGTCAGCGAAACCTCGTATGCTTCGGCCGCGCTCTCCCACTCCTGTTCACAGTCGTAATATTTGCCTGCATTGTAAGCTGCTATCCGCGATTCAGGATGCTCGGGAAAACTGCGAGCGAACAGAACGTAAGCCGAGTAGATCGTATCCCCTCCGGCGGACATTCCCCGGAGTGCCCTGGCTCTGAAGAGAGCGGCTCTGGCCCTGAGCGAGTCGGGCATCGCCGGGTCGATGCTTTCACAGAGGTCTCTGAGACTGCTGAAGAGACCGCTGGAGTGGAGCAGCGCCATTTCCGCTCCGAGTCTGTAATATGGATCACCTTCCAGCGAAAGCTGAAGCGCGAGCTCATCCTCTCCGCTGACAGCCAATTCGTCTATCAGCTTCCAGTCAGGCTCCAGTACTCCAGGAAATCTTTCAGTACATACGCGAGTGGCCAGGGCAATGGTCGATGTAGCGCCGTCCCCGGCAGCAAGAGCGGTCCAGTAGCCAACACTCCCCTCTCCTGCCCTATCTAGTGCTTCTGCCTCCAGCAGGTCTGCAGCAGCATCCTTCCCCGCACCGCGCAATGAATCGATGGCGGTCCACCACCAGACCCCTGCGGTATCCGAGGTTATCTCGAGCTCCTGAATGCATCTCTCAGTAAGTCTCGGCAGCGGACCGGCGGATGAGATATGGAGCGAGGCAGCTTCAGAACCAAGCTCTCCAGGCGGTGTGATAAGAGCAATGCAAACAATATCACCAGGACCACCTGCCTGGTAAGACGAAGGAACAATGCTGGGGCAGGAATCAGCCTCAAGCAGCAGCCAGGCGGAAAGAACAGGTTCATCCATCGTAAAGGGAAGGGCATCGAGTGGTCGGCCTGTCAGCTGAAGAGCTGAGACCTTCCATCCCAGATACGGTCCCATCCCGCATGCCTCGAGGCTGTCTAGGAGCTCAACGAATTCATCCTCCGGCTTTTCTTTGGGGTCATCGATTCTAAAAGGA
>JAOZQW010000473.1:0-272 GCA_029932015.1 Candidatus Fermentibacteraceae bacterium | reverse complement strand
CCGGCATAGAGGCCTGTCAGTCTCAGCAGAACCTCGTCCCCCGGTACAAGAGTATCCTCCAGCATAGAAAGAAGAACTGCTCTCGCTGGCGTGAAAGCACCGGTGAGCATGAGTGAGTCCGCTGAACTGAAGGAGTATCCAGGGAGCTGCTGCTGGACATCCGGAGGCTGTGGCGGTTCCCCTTGTCCGACAGACCTGCAGGAGAGCAGGGAAAAGGTCAGCAGCGTCAGGAACAGGGCGGTCCTCATATGGAGGCTCCCTCGTAAAGCCAT
>JAOZQW010000472.1 GCA_029932015.1 Candidatus Fermentibacteraceae bacterium | reverse complement strand
ATTGTGGTCAGGTCGAGTACGATGACTCCACCATCCCGTGATGGAACTGCGTCGATTATCCTTCCAAACACGTAGCTTGTATCACCGAGTTCCACTCCGATGATCTGACTGACTTCAAGATAGAAATGACCGGGACCGGTCTCCTGAGTCTCGTTGACAGCAGCGGTATCACCTTCACCTGGGGCGCCGCACGCAAGCAGCAGTATCATCATGAGTATTGGAATGTATCTGATCACTTCATCCTCCATTATTTTTGATTTCCGAAACGATAGAATACTTTACTCCCGCCGCTGCGCAACCTCTTGGGAATTGATTCTTCACACCAATAATACATGAGAGAGTGGGCAGATTTGTTCAAATAGTGTAACAGTATGTAACAAAGAAGTTTAGCATGAGACTAGCCTTCACAGTATATTGTTGAACATCAATCAAGTGAACTGGTGCTTCATCTCAGATGAAAAGGCGGGAACCTATGGAAGTAAGCAGCGACATCAAACGGGAGATATCCCGGAACATCTCCAGAGTGAAGGGGATGGGCGCCGAGTACGTGGACGCCAGGTATTACCTGGATGACAGCTCCGAGTTTCTCGTCCTTTACGATGGAGACCTTGAGGGGAATGACACAACCGTCGAGAGCGGGATTGGTGTCAGGGTCCTCTTCGAGGGTGCATGGGGCTTTTCAGCTAACAGTGACATCTCTGCCATTGAATCCTGCTTCGACAGCGCGCTCCTCAATGCCAGGACCGCATCGAAGCTGGTCAGCGTTCCACTTACAATGGGCACGATGGATGCAGTGAAGGGCAGCTACTCATCTCCGGTCGAGATCGATCCAATCGAGGTTGACCTTCGTGACAAACTTACATTCCTCACGGAGCTGGATGAGCAGCTGAAGGAAGACTGGATCATGAGGAGGATCGTATTCGCAAACCTCCAGAGGAAGAGGATCTACTTCCAGAACAGTGACGGGTCAGAAATAGACAAGGAACTCGTTAACGTTTTTGGCACCATCATGGTTATGGCGCTGGATGCTGATGGGGACATGCAGAGACGCAGCATGGGTCTCTACACACCTGGAGACGGCACACGAGGCTGGGAGATGATCACCCGTCCTGAGCTTTTCTCAGGTCATGCCGGCAGGATCAAATCTGAACTCGGTGAACTGCTCAATGCCGAAACTCTGGATTACGGCAAGCGGTCCGTCATCCTCCTTCCCGGCCAGGGACACCTGCAGGTCCATGAGACCATTGGTCATCCCCTCGAGCTTGACAGAATACTTGGTTACGAACTCTCCTACGCAGGCGGCAGCTTCGTTAACCTCGATTCATTCGGGAAGCTTCGCTACGGCAGCGATAAGCTGAACGTCAGCGCCTTCGGAGAGATATACAACTCTCCTGGGACCTACGGATACGATGACGATGGTGTCCCCGAGAGGAACTACCTTCTCATCGACAAGGGTATACTGGTGGATGCCCTCACCTCAAGGGCTATGGTCAATGAGGCCAACACCAAGGCCGGCAGAGAGGTCTTCAGCGAGAGTGGAG
>JAOZQW010000162.1 GCA_029932015.1 Candidatus Fermentibacteraceae bacterium | reverse complement strand
GACCTCGACACTCGAACTGGCAGAATCCCTGAGGGACAGCATTTCAGCCAGAGAGGGACTAACTTTCGAGGACGTCGTCACAAAATACAGTATGGACCTCTCTTCCAGATCTATCGGCGGGGATCTCGGTACGGTACCTCTCAGTTTCTGGCCTACAAATCTAGCCGGTCCCGTTTCAGAACTTGAGCCAGGTGAAGTATCAGTGCCGGTAGTGCTTTCAGATGCCGGTGCGGTTGTCCTGGTCAGACGATACGATGATTCAGGAGAGATCGACTGGAGCACGTACTCAGATGAGGAACTGGATGGGATCGTTCAGCAGGTGATATATCAGGAAGCCTATTCCTCTCTCATTGATTCCCTCGCCGGACAAATACCGGTGATCTACAACAATATATGAACGGCTTATGGCATTGAGGATTGACCTGTTCCTTAGTCTCACTGGGGTATTCAAGACCAGATCTGTTGCGGGGAAAGCCTGCAGGACCGGCCATGTCACGCTGAACGGGAGGCGGGCAAAACCATCAATGGAGGTCAGGCAGGGGAATGTCATCGGATCAGTCAGACCGGACGCCACTCCTCTGACGGTCAGAGTTCTGGCGGTGCCGGCTTCGAAGCAGGTATCGAAGAAGGACCGTATGCTCTATATCAGCTATACAGAGCCCAACTTGGGAGAGCCATGCTGATACGGATGACCGGCATCAGCCGCCACTATAGCGAATGGCCTGCTCTCAGGAGTATCGATCTGGAAGTGGCTACGGGAGACTTCCTTGTTGTATCAGGGCCAAGTGGAGCTGGCAAGACGACTCTTCTCAGACTTATATGGATGGGTGACAGGCCAAGCAAAGGGGTTCTGGAAGTTGCCGGATACAGGTCTGACAGGATAAGTCAAAGGGATCTTCCTGTACTTCGACGGAAACTGGGAATTGTCTTCCAGGATTTCAGGTTGCTTGAGGAGAGAACTGTTTTCGATAATGTCGCCCTTCCCCTGCAGGTTGCCGGTACTTCTCCCAGAGTTATCAGGAAAAGGGTGTTCGCACTTCTGGCAGAGATGGAACTCAGCCACAGACGATCATCCAGACCACATGAACTCTCAGGGGGAGAGCAGCAGAGGGTTGCCATCGCACGGGCAATGGTAGCTCATCCGGTCATCCTGCTTGCCGATGAACCAACCGGCAATCTCGATCCTGAAGTATCCAGGAGGGTCATCGATCTCCTTCTTGAGATCAACAGGTCCGGTACCGCAGTGGTGCTTGCTACGCACGATCCGCGGCAGGTCCCTGCCGGTATAGCCAGACATCTCTATCTCGACAAGGGAGAGCTGGTCGATCCCGGCGCCTGGGATGGATTCGGTGATTGAAATCAATCTCCTCATAAGAGCATTCAATGAGATGCTGCTGGGACTAAGGAGGAAACTCGGGCCATTCCTGGTGACCCTGCTCATGGTCAGCCTCTCATTCATGGTCTTCGATATATTCATCGCAGTTTCATGGAATCTACAGACTGTTCTCCGCGAGGAGCAGGAGAACGTCGGGGTCGAGGTATTCCTGGAACCATCTGTTACCCAGGCTGCTGCCCTGACACTTGCCGATCTCATCTCCACCATGGATGGGGTTCGCTCCGTCTATTACGTCTCCAGTGATGAAGCTGAACTGGTCTTCAGAGCAGATCTTCCTGACCAGGCGGGGCTTCTTGACCTCATGGGGTCCAGTTTCAGACTCCCTGCTTCCGTACAGGTGTCCCTTCATACCGACCACAGGACTGATGACCGGGTAGTTCCCCTCGCTCGAACGCTTTCAGGAATGCAGGGAGTAGAGGATGTTATCTATGGCGAGGAGTACCTTCCCGGACTGACGAGTGCGGTCAATATTCTTGCCCGGCTTGTTCTTCTGGCGGGGCTTGTCCTGGCTGTCAGTCTATCACTGATCGTAGCCAACACGGTAAGATTGGCGGTAGCGGAAAAATCCTTGACCGTGGAGATTATGAGTATAGTAGGTGCACCCGGATGGTTCGTGAGATTACCGTTCATCGGGGAGGGAATAGTCACGGGGCTTCTCGGTTCTGCGGGGAGTCTGCTTTTTACGGCTGTCATCTCTCTTGTTCTTTCACCCACCGTCCCACACAGATTCCTTCCGGGGCAATGGATTGCGGGTGTACTTCTTCTTGGTACATGCGCCGGTACGATAGGCAGCTGGATAGGTATGAGGTCAGGTATCCCCAGACCGCGTGCCTGACATCAACATTTCGACGGGAGAACTGAAGTGAAACGAGCTTTCATACTGTTGCTTATAGTGTTCGCATTTGCCCTTGCACGTGGTGAGGAGACCGCACCCTCCACATCCCCTGGAGATGTTCCAGTGACCTCTCCTGGTGATACTCCCGAGATGTCTCCGGAAGCATCTCCGTCTACATCCCCTGCTCTGGCTACCTCTCCTGCAGAGGTGTCGGTCACTGTGAACGAGACAGCTGTGCCTGTGCAGGAAGAAATGGCTGAAGAAGAGGCTCCGAGTTGCATGGGTGGTGGAGGAATCATGAGCTTCCTCCCGATGATAGCGATCATAGTCATCTTCTATTTTCTGATGATCCGTCCTCAGCAGAAGCAGGCCAAGCAGACGAGGGCAATGCGTGAAGCCTTCCAGATGAACGACAGAGTAATCACTGCCGGTGGTATTCATGGCCACATCACAAACATCAAGGGTGATGTTGTTACCATCAAGATAGCCGATAGCGTGAAGGTAGATGTTGACAGGAACTCGCTGACCCTCGAAGGCACCCCCGGCGAATCCTGCAGCACCTGTAAGTAGCATGCGCCGCTCCCTGAAGCACTTCGGCGCCGACTGTCTCAGGAGGACATCAAGAAAGCTCGATCCCATGGGAGAGAGTGAATATATCGAACAGCTCCTGGAAGACATGGACCGCATTATTGAAATAGAGAACGGCCTGGGGCTTGCTGCGCCCCAGGTCGGCGAGAATGTATCCATTTTTATTCTCAACAGCAGAGATCTGCCGCTGAACGGGCACAGGGTCTTCATCAATCCCCTTATCCGTACGGAGGGGGATATGGTAAAGGATGAGGAGGGCTGTCTGAGCCTGCCTGGCATCTACGAGCTTGTACGCAGACCTGGAAGGGTCCTGGTGTCCGCTCTTGATGTGGATGGACGATCCTTCAATCTGGAGATCGATGGATACGCAGCCAGGGCTGTACAGCATGAGTACGACCACCTTCAGGGAGTCCTCTTCGTCGATCGTCTGAGTCCTGTCCGCAAACGACTTATCCGCAAACGTCTCATCGAGATAAAGAGGGAGTACGGGCCGGGGAACAGGATACTCTGATGGTCTCCGGTCTGAGGATCATCCTTCTCGGTACTTCCACATTCGCTCTTCCTATCCTGAATGCCCTCAGGGACTCGATCCACGATATTGTTGCTGTCGTAACCCGGCCGCCACGACAGGCAGGCAGGGGGAGAAAGCTTCGGCAGCCTCCGGTTGCAGAGGCTGCACTGGAAATGGGAATGAACCTCCTGCAGCCAGGGAAACTTAACAGCGACTCCATCGCTGATCTCAGGAAGCTTTCCCCCGATATCATGATATCCGCGGACTACGGTGCATGGCTCTCAGAGGAGCTTCTCGAATCTGCTCCCTATGGAGTAATGAACATCCATCCATCACTGCTTCCGAGACACAGGGGGGCTGCTCCGGTGGCCAGGACCATCATGGATGGAGACACCGTCACAGGCGTCACTTTCATGCTCACCGACCTTGGATGGGATACTGGCCCCATAGTGCAGTCCTTCACTGAGAATGTTCAATCAGATGATACTGCCGGAACGCTGGAGGAGCGTCTGGCGATACTATCATCCGAGCGGATAACTGAGGTTATGGAGGACTACATATCCGGTCTCCTCATACCGGTCCCGCAGTCCGGCGATTCTGATTACGCAGATAAGCTGAATACTGAGGAGACCTGGCTGGACTGGCATAGACCGGCTACAGTTCTGGAAAGGATGGTTAGGGCATTTCAGCCATCCCCCGGAGCAAGGACAAGGTACTCTGGCAGGATTCTCAAGATCATCCGTACTGTCGTAAGCAGTGTGGAGCTCGACCCCGCTATCATCCTCACTGATCCGGGACTGATCATCGGCTGCGGGACCGGCTCACTGGAGATACTGGAGCTCCAGCCGGAAGGGAAGAGGGTCATGTGTTCGGAGGAGTTCCTGCGGGGCAGCAGAATGAGAAGTGGTGAAAGGTTTGATTGATCCCGATCGCTCAGGCAGAGGTTTCTTCCATCTCGGACTCCTGCTGATATCACTGCCGATCACCGCAGTAACCGTTCTGGCTGCGCTCGCATTGAAAATGGATACTGTTTTTACTCTTGGTGCTGCTTTGCTTCCGTTTATCCTGCTTCAGACGGGAGCACTTCTTACTGCGTCAGGCACCATCGCGGGGCACTCACTTGTTCAGATGTCTTATGGAACATTGAAACTGCTCCAGAAACCCCTTCGCATCCCCCTGCACGTCCCTGAGCGCATGGTCGTCCTGCTGAACAACAAGAGGGTGCTATCATCTGCAGGAGGCATGTATGCAGCGGATCGCACGCTGGTTCTACTCCCGCACTGCCTTCAGGATCATACATGTTCCCACAGACTGACATTCGAGCCTGATTCCTGTGAACGGTGCGGCAAGTGTCCAATTGGTGATCTGCTCGACATCAGAGATCGATACGGAGTCCATTTCTCCATCTCCACCGGAGGGACCTCAGCCCGCAGGACCGTCAAGGATCTGAAACCCGAGCTCATTGTCGCAGTTGCGTGTCCTGTAGACCTCTCCCTTGGAATCCTCGATGTACATCCCATCACCACAATTGGGATCCTCAACGAATGGCGTCATGGTGCCTGTTTCGACACATGGGTCGATACCGCTGAAGTGGATAAGGTGCTGAAGAACCTTCTTCAGTGATGGACGCGGGAGGTAAGTATGTCAGGATGTGTGCGGTGTACTCAGCAGAATACCAGCTAATAAGATATGAACACAAGACAGGAATTGATGTCTGCTGGTGCAGGGCAGATGTTGAACTGAGACACCATTGGGAGGAACGGAATGACTGAAACTGGCAACAGGACCGAAGAGTTCGCGGTCACAGGTGAAAAAGTCGTCGAGACAGTCAAGGAGCTGGTGCGTCAGGGTAATATCCGGCGGATAACCATCAAGGATTCAGACGGTAAGTCACTCATTGAAGTACCACTCACACTTGGGGTTGTCGGAGCACTTCTCCTCCCGGTCTGGGCAGCTCTCGGGGCACTTGCGGCGCTGGTGAAGGAGTGTACTATTGTTGTCGAGAGGACTGAGAAAAGAGATAAGTCCGATACTTAATACCTGCGTTCGGTTATTTGTCGCTGAGAAATCCTGAATCGTACTTCCTCGTGCCTTTTTACGGGAAGCACGAATTCCTATCGGCCTTGTCACTATAACAGCTGATTCGCATAGTACTCAAGTGATTTGAGTCCATACTCCCCCTTATGGCATCACAACTGCAGGATTGGCAGCACCGGTTCTTGCGAACGGACCTGCAAGGGCAATTAATTCAGGCTCTGTATAGGAGTATTATCAAGAGT
>JAOZQW010000161.1:2645-5649 GCA_029932015.1 Candidatus Fermentibacteraceae bacterium | reverse complement strand
AACAGCCTTCGGGATAAGAGCTGACGATGGAACCGTGTAAAGTGAGGGGGGACGGCAGATGCCGCCCCCCATGCAATTCTCTGAAGGTGCTGTCTAGCGGACTACGGCAAGGGACCTGGTCACCGAGAGTCCGTCAGGCGTGATCATCCTCACGAAATAGAGTCCCGAAGAGTCTATGCCGAAGGCAGCGGTCTCTCCCGTCATCATCTCAGTGGAGGTAACCTGCCTTCCAGTGATATCGAATACAGAGATAAATGCGGGTGTCTGACCTGTGAATTCCACAGAGACAGAGAAATGACCGCTTGAGGGATTAGGCCCGATGGAAATAAGTGGCTCATCGAAGACTGGTGATCCACCCTCGATACCCGTTGGAAGGTCAATGAACTTATCGAAGTTAGCGTTCATGACTTCCTTATGGGATGAGCTGTACTCCTGAACCCAGGTAGCAAGATAGAGATGGTCGTTCACCCAGGCAGTAATATCGTAATCGGTCTCGAAGTACAGGGTATCCGGGTATGGACCGGTGAACTCGACTATCGGACCCGCCGGGCCGAAGAGGTTGTCACGGAATGCCTGCTCGAATACTGTGCCGCTCCAGTGACCGGTGCCTGTAACATCATTTTCGACGAGTATGCATAGGAGCCTGAGCTGATCCTGTGCCTGAAGGTCCTGTTCTGCAACCAGTCCGATACTGACTGTGCCGGTCTGGTCATTGCCGTTTCTGGCAACGAATATTTCCAGGTGACTCGGCTGGGCAAGCCTTTGAGTAATCCTGTTAGTGATGGCACTCGAGTCTGCGGATACGCCGATGCCATCTATCTTGATGGTCGGAACGCTGCTGATCCCGTAGAAGCCCTTCCTCGCGTTCTGCTCCGTAGGATTGGCCAGATAGATCGGATCCGAGCCCCCGGGCCAGTTTACATGAACGCGGACCACCGAAATATCTCCGGTTGCCAGACGCGCATCAACGATAGCATTCAGACCCGGTTCGAGTGTCCAGCAGGGTCCGCAGGTATGATTGGTGAAATCCTCCAGCAGAACGACCCGTTCTGCAGCGTAAGCACATAACGGGAGGATGAGCAGCAGGATGAGAACAGACTTCTTCATGGAAACATCTCCTTGAGTTTAGGACACCGGAACACATACTGAACATGTATGAATATGTATCTGTTAGCGACTCAGACACAACTATGCGAAAGTTGACAGGTTAGGCCAATTTCCCTATACAATCAACCGCTTGAGCGGAGAGATGTCCGAGTTGGCCGAAGGAGCACGGTTGGAAACCGTGTAGGGCGTGTATTCGTCCTCGAGGGTTCGAATCCCTCTCTCTCCGCCACGTTCTTCCGCCGCATGGTTGTCCGATGGATGACTCAATGCCGGCAGATGCCGGTATGTCTGGTTCGGCTGAGCTTCGGCGGGTACATTGCGATTCGGCTCCTTCAGCGGGGAGGAACACCGTGGCTGATACATTCACAAGCGAAACGTACAACACACTCTGTAATGATGCGGAAGGCTATCTACTGAGCGGAGCTTCCGAGCAGGCAAGGGAGCTTCTTCTGAAAGCCATCTCCCTCATCGGTACAAGACCGAGGGCGAGGAGCCTGCTTGCGGATACCTGCATGAGCATGGAACTCTGGCCCGAGGCCAGGGAGCAGCTGGAAATACTGATAACCCTTGAAGAGGGCAACATCAGGAATAATTTCCGACTTGGTCAGGTACTCGAAGAAGTCGGTGAGTACCAGCTGGCTGCTGACAACTACTCTGTTGTCATAAGCGTCTCACATGATCACCATGCGGCAAACGTTGCCATGAAGAGGATAGAATCGAGAATTCAGGAATCAGGCGTAAACCTTGCTGATTTATTCACTTCACCTGCTGCTGAGCAAGACAGTGGTGAAGTATCAGCATCAGGAGAAGAGAGTTCTCTGAACTCTCATTCGGACATCAATGAGGGGGGAGTGCAGGTGTTGCCAGATATTCCATCCGACGAAGTATTTGCAGAGGCTGACGATGATGAAGAGAGCTCCATAGACAAACTTCTGGAGAACATTGGCATGGATGGTTCTACCAGCAAGGATGACAAGTCGGACGATATGTCGAGGCTTCTGGAGAACATCGGTATCTCCAATACACCTGTAAGCGCTGATCTGGAGGCGCTATTCGCATCAAACACCGAGCCTGCTGTCAAGGATACCGATGTAGAGGAATCCAGCGGGGAAGAAGTGCCGGCGGGTCTAGAGAGCATCTTCGCCCAGACTCCTGCATCCGATGAGACAGGCAGTGCTAAGACTCCCAGTCTTGATGAGATATTCGGCAGCGTATCTCCTTCACCAGATCTGCTGGAAGAGACAGAGAAAGAGCCTTCTGAAAACGAAGAATCATATGTGACAGCAGAGGATGTGCTTGAGGAGCCCCCGCCCCTGGTCGTCTCCGAGACTGAGGAGGAGTTAGCAGCAGAGACCGGTGAAGCTGCTGAGACAGATATCCTCGATTCAACTCCTGCAACAGGTGGGGTTCTCGCCGATGTATTTGGTGCTGCAGCACCGGAACCAGAGACTCTTGAGGAGCCAGAGGTCGAGACTGAACCCGAGACACCCGAGGAGCCTGAGGCCGAGACGGAGCCAGAGACTCTTGAGGAGCCAGAGGCCGAGACGGAGCCGGAGACTCTTGAGGAGCCAGAGGTCGAGACTGAACCCGAGCCCATCGAAGAACCTGAGGCCGAGACGGAGCCCGAGACCATCGAGGAGCCTGAGGCGGTTGGATTCCCGACCGAAACTGATTCATCCGTATTCGGATCGATGGACACACTGGAGGCGATATTCAACGCTGCTGCAACTGTGCCTTTTGCAAGGCTTGACG
The DNA here is from genome assembly GCA_029932015.1 of Candidatus Fermentibacteraceae bacterium. Classification (GTDB taxonomy): domain Bacteria; phylum Fermentibacterota; class Fermentibacteria; order Fermentibacterales; family JCC-6; genus JAOZQW01. Next base: position 2,790 of record JAOZQW010000161.1, on the reverse strand, counting down.
AGCAGACCGAAGAACCGCCTGCAAATGAAGAGGAATCCGTACAGGTCGAGGAGTTTACTGAGGAGCCGCTCGTCACTGAAGCGCCCCAGGTCCTGGAAGAGCCGCTTGTCACAGAGCCACCAGTCTCCGGGGAAGCAGAGGCTCC
>JAOZQW010000161.1:0-2545 GCA_029932015.1 Candidatus Fermentibacteraceae bacterium | reverse complement strand
TCCTGGAAGAGCCGCTTGTCACAGAGCCACCAGTCTCCGGGGAAGCAGAGGCTCCTGAGTCAGTTGAGGAGCCAGCGGCTGAGGAGGAGAAGGCGATCCTTGAAGAGCCTTCTGACCTGGTTACCGGTCCAGAGACTCTGGAGGTCGTATTTGGCGAGAGCACTGACGAAGTTGAGGAGAAGCCTGCATCTTCAGATGATACCGCTCCCGAAGAGGAACCTGATGCAGAAGAGAGTGCAGCAGTAGACTCAGTGGAGGAGGAACCGGCCGAAGAGGCTGCTGAGAGTGAGATCGCATCCGAGGAAATGGATGAACCTCTCCAGATAGTTCAGATATCAGCTGATGAAGCGGAGCCTGCGGACTACTTCGTGGAACCATGGTCAGAGGAGACCGGCATGGTCTCCGTGACACTGTTCAGCGGAGAGGTCATCGTTCTTTCGAGTGTCCTTGCTGCATTTGAAACATCTCTCCTCCCGCAGCCCCGTGAGGGTGGGATAACTCTCATTTCCGGTGAGGGAACAATGATGCTGAACTGCGGTCCTGCCGAACCCCTCATGCTTGATTCCGAGCAGGGAATGACTGTGAGGCAGGCACTGCTGGCTCTTGTCCCTGATGGCCTCGAGACCGAACCTCTTGCAGAGGGTCCTGCAGTAATGGAGAAGCTCATCGCCCCCTCTGGTAAAAAGCTGATCTTCCTTACGCCGGTCTGCGCAAAGAAGCTTGTCATTGAGAGTGGGACCGAACTCCAGGTCAGAGAAGCCTCGATAGCCGCTGCTACGCCCTCGGTAACCTTTTCTACCGAACTTTCGCTGGAGGGCTATGTGATGATCGGTGGTCAGGGCAGGCTCTACATAATGGAGTAAGCTTGATGAGTTTGGTCCGATTTGACATCTTCGGGCCCTGGTCAGGCACATGACACTATCAAAGGTGGGGATGTAGCTCAGTTGGAAGAGCGCTGCCTTCGCAAGGCAGAGGTCGGCGGTTCGATCCCGCTCATCTCCACCAGTAATTCATATATCATCATCAGCTGTTCGGAAACCCCTGTATGAAGGGGCTTTCACGCAATCCAGGTCCAGTGAAGACCGGAGGCTCTTCAGCTGAGTTCGCCTGGGTGAATCAGTCTGGCAGGATACCCTCCCGCACATCCTCGTTCGCTGACGGCTTCAGGGGCAAGGCACCCTATGCCGCAGTTGCCGTGGTTGCCGAATGCTCCATAGAGGATTCCGGATGTGCCAGGTCAGCGGTAGCCCAGGTCCGGGATGCCTTCGCTGAGGGAGTTGCCTACGGGGTTGATGAAGTGCTTGCAGACGCCTTTGACCGACTCCGCGAGAGCTGGATCGGGACCGGTCATGAGCAATGCTCCATCGCGGCTGTCGCAGTTCTCGGGAGAGAGGCATGGATAGCCAGCGCCGGCTCATGCCATGCGTTCATGGCGGATCCGGGTTCTGAGGGTTCCATCGATCTTGAGTCCGATACACCCCGCAACGGGGTAACCTCAGTCAGGAAAGTGGTCCTCAGGGAGGGGCAGTCCATTGTACTTGTCACTCACAATCTCAGGAAACTGATGGGCTCGTCAGCAGCGGCAAAATACACTACGGGCTGTTCTGATCCGCTGGGCAACTGCCTGAAAACCATGGTGGCCGAGACCAGGATCCGATTCAGGAAGACCGGAGGTTCGGTGGCGGCCATGAGGTTCAGCCGGGAGCCATCATCTCTTCTTCCCAGTAAACCACTGCTTCTCGGTGGAGCTGCAGTTCTGTTCCTTATTCTCGCTGTGCTGATCCTGCCGGGTCTGTTCAGGGGAAGCGGCACTGTCCCTGATCCAGCCGGGTCTGCATCGCTTCCGGTGGAGCCTGTCATAGTAATGCCGCTTGAAACTGATACTGCAGAAACTGTCCCGATCGAGGAACCAGTCCCTGATCCTGTCAGCGCACTTCTAATCGCCGAGTCAGCTTCCGGACTGGACAGTCTGCCCAGTCTCTCCCTGACCCTTGCCGGAGCAGAACCGGATCCGCGATGGGAGAACGCGGCAAGAGGGATCTACTACATCGCTGATCATGCACGGGCCGATTCGATGGCGAGACAGATCAATGCGCTGACCACCGGGGAGGACTTTCCCCTCGTGGCGGTGACTTCAGTGGTGACCGTGAGACAGGGGGGGATATCCGCCTTTGCAGATTGGCTCCGAGCCCTCGACCCGGAAGAGGCAGGTACTACTGCGGTGATAGTCGAGACTTCTTCTAGCGTCGCGGGGGGGGCTGACTGGATTGAGGACTTCGCTCTCTTCGCCAACGGCGACAGGACCAGACAGGATCTCCCCAGCTCGTATACGGGCACCCCTGCGATGGGAGTTCCGGCCTCCGTAGACAGCTCCGGCTACTCGATGATTATCGTTCCGTGAGCCCTGGCAGAGGGTCAATCTTCCAGGAATTTGCCATAGCCGACATTGATAACGACGAACGGGTAGAGGTTGTCTTCACCACAATGGACAACTACCTTCATGTATGGGAACTTGGTGACTGCGCTGAGGGTTATGCTCCATGGC
>JAOZQW010000471.1 GCA_029932015.1 Candidatus Fermentibacteraceae bacterium | reverse complement strand
CGGAGGATGGTATTACCCGGATGTTTCTCCATACTCGTTCTCCAGGAAGCGGTCCTAGAGTAGTTCCTCCAGAGACTTCGTGACGATGGCCAGGCCCTGGAGCATCTCATCCTCTGTGATGTTCAGCGGCGGCCTGAACCGTATGCTGTTGTCTCCGCATGGAAGAGCAATTGCTCCGTTCTCCAGGATCTTCGACAGAGCAGCACCCCGGATATCTCCATTCGGGAGGTCGAATGCGCACATGAGGCCGAGTCCTCTGACATTCGTGACCTTGCCGGGGAACTTGGACTGAAGCTCATAAAGCCCGTCCATGAGGATACCGCTGACCCTGCGGACATTCTCGAGAATGTCCGATTCGACCATGATCTCAAGGTACCTGGTGCATCTCACCATATCGACAAGGTTGCCGCCCCAGGTGGAATTCAGCCTGCTCGACTCATGGAAGACGTTGTCCTTGACCTCGTCCACGCGCCTGTTGCAGGCGATACCGCAGACCTGACTCTTCTTGCCGAAGCAGAAGATATCAGGCTCGATGCCGATGGACTGCCATGCCCACCACTCGCCAGTGAGACCCATTCCGCTCTGAACTTCGTCGAAGATGAGCATGAACTCATGCTTGTCCGCACGGTCCCGGATTGCCTGGAGGAACTCAGGTCTGAAGTGGTTGTCCCCACCCTCGCCCTGTATCGGTTCGATGATGAGGCAGGCGATGTCGTGACCTCTTTCGGCGATAGCTTCATCGATCTGGGCGAGAGCCTTCTTCTCAGCCTCGAGCACCGTATCGAGATTCTCCTCGAGAGGGAAGATGACGCTCGGGGGATCGATCCTGGGCCAGTCGAACCTTGGGAAGTACATGTACTTCCTGGGATCGGAAGTGTTTGTGAGAGACAGTGTATAACCGGTCCTCCCGTGGAAGGACTTGGCAAAGTGAATGACCTGTGAGCCGATCTCGCCCCTGCCTGCGGCAATGTTCTTCCTGACCTTCCAGTCGAAGGCGGTCTTGAGAGCGTTCTCGACTGCGAGCGCTCCGCCAGCGATGAAGAAGAGGTACGGGTGGCTGTCCGGGACGACCGTGTTTGCGAAGGTCTCGACGAACACAGCCATTTCCTCGGTGTAGAAGTCGGAGTTTGATGGCTTGTTGATCGCCACGTCAGCAACATGCTCCTTGAACTCAGGTGTGCAGAGGTCGGGATGGTTCATTCCGAGCGGAGCGGAGGCGAAGAAACTGAAAAGATCGAGGTAATCTCTGCCGGTCTCGGCATCATGGATCGTTGAACCCTTGCTACCTCTCAGATCGAGAACCAGATCGAACCCGTCTGCCAGCATGTGGTTCGCAATTGTTGAACGAACCTTTGATGCGGGAATATGTTTCATTGACTGCACCTCCCTGTACTTTCAGTGAGAGACTGTCTGCCCCGAAGCGGCTCGGATCCTGCTCTGTTCCGATCCGCGCGAGAGAAGACGATTGATACTATGATTGTATGCCGGACAAATCTCAGTCTGGAAGACAGCTTTGTCAACTCCACCGGCAGTCGCTCTTCTTGCAGAGCGGGATGTCTGAGG
>JAOZQW010000160.1 GCA_029932015.1 Candidatus Fermentibacteraceae bacterium | reverse complement strand
TGGCAATGGGTCTGCCCTCTTTGAGAAGGGCATAATCCGCGAAGCGGTGTCCCCTGTAGGGCTCCCTGGATTCGGCTGCGCTTGGATACAGACCCTTTGCGATATAGATATCCAGCTCCTGGATGACCTGAGAGGGATCGTTGACATCCCATCCGGCCAGCAGGAGCTGCCTGTCGATCAACTGCCGTCTTGTCTCGGCTTCGTTCAGTGTCATGAAACTCTCTGATCTATCCACTGGGCTGAGTTGTGAGATACCTGTGTTATCCGTAATGCAGTTTGGATTCACTCATATAAACGACAATACCGAGTTGACTCCCTATTCGCAAAGCCAGTGCCAGGCAGTCCCTGCACTCCTGTCGGGCTCTCAGTGAGTTCCCGAGCTTCAGGGGTTGAGTTTGTGAATTATTGAACATATAGTCGCATTGTGATTTTTGTAACATTCCTAACCAGTGAAGAAGAAGGGGCAATATGAAACACAGACCGGCTCGATCTCTGACAGTTAGTTCGATACTCCTGCTGATAGTTGTATTCGCCAGCCCGGTGGTGGCGACCAACGGCATGAACATGATCGGCTACGGTGTCCGCTCATCCGGCATGGGTGGCGCTGACGCTGCTGTAGACAGCGATGCCTCAGGCGTTGCGGGCAACCCGGCTGCAATGGGCCAGCTTGCCGACCGTTCGGCAGCCATCGGCATATCACTTCTGATGCCGAAGCTTAATGTATCCAACGAGAGCATGGGGCTGGACCTCGATGGTGAGAGCCAGATCTTCCCCCTCCCCTATCTGGCTTACGCTCAGAGGCTCGGTGCGGCATCTCCTTGGATCCTCGGACTCGAGGCTTATGCCCAGGGTGGCATGGGCGTTGATTTCCAGAACTTTCCTACCGGCGCAACAACAACCGATTCATTCCATTCCAAGGTCATGTTCATGAGACTGACAGGCGCAGCAAGTTACCAGGTCTGCGACAATCTCACACTCGGGCTCTCCGCCATCGGCGGATATGCGGGAATGGATTTCTCGATGTTCCCTGAAAGCCCGGGCGGCATGGATGTTGAAGGTCTCACGAGCATGGGCTTTGCGGGACGCTTCGGTATGCAGTACAAGATAAGTGAAGCTCTCAGCCTCGGTGCGGTCTACACCTCTCAGACAGCACTCAACCTCGATGGCGGCACTGCAACGATCAACTTCGGTTCTGAGCAGGGCGGCAAGGTCGAGTACGACGCCGAAATGAAGGATTTCACTTGGCCGCAGGAGGCTGAGTTCGGAGTTGCTCTCAGACCTGCTCCAGCTCTCCTGATCGCCGTCGACGCAAAGTGGATCGACTGGTCAGCAGCCATGGGTGTTGTCGAGCTTGTAGTCAGCAACCCTCCGGCGGGCTTCCCCGCTACGCCCTTCCCCGATGGACAGGGTGGCTACACTGACACAATGGGCTTCCAGATGAACTGGGAGGACCAGATGGTCTATGCTCTTGGTCTCGAATACAGCATCAACGAAGCCAACACGCTCAGAGCAGGCTACAACTACGGCAAGAGCCCTGTTCCCGATGACAACCTCTCTCCCCTCTTCCCTGCCATCATTGAGCAGCATGCCACCTTCGGCTACGGACTCGACCTCGGTGACTGGGGCTTCGAGCTTGCCTACGAGCACGCATTTGAGAACAGTCAGACAAATGACAATACCGACCCGATGGTTAATCCATTCGGTCCGGGAATTACGGTAAGTCACTCGCAGAACACGATTCATTTCCAGACATCCTGCTCCTTCTGAGTCACTCCCGGTAACTTCTGGAGCCGCGCCGGATGCAAGCATCCTGCGCGGCTTCTCTACAGATCCCCGGCAGATCGGGATCATGTTCCTGAGCACAGGTTATGAACTGGACGGAAAAGCTCTCCTTCTGTATCTTGATGATTCCTGAAATATTGCTGATTGGGCATTGCCGCGAGGGGTCATCTAACAGGATCAGCTTTGGAGCAAACAAATGGAACAACGGTCTTCCGCAGAGAGCAGCAGCAGGAAAAAGGGACGGTTGGAAGCTATCGTATCTCCGGATCTCGATGGGATCGTTATAAGCAGAGCCTGGAAGAAGTCCAGACCATACATCGTCATCCTGCTGATAGTCATCTATTTCGCGATCAGCTCCTATTTTCACTTTGTCAAGCATGAAACTCTCGCCTATTCACATCTTGCCTACATCCCTATCCTTCTGACAGGATTATGGTGGGGACGAAGAGCCCTGCTTGTTGCGGGACTTCTCGGCTGCCAGATGCTGGCTTTCAATATCATCACTTCGGACGGCATTCTCTGGGCAGCCTGTGTGAGAGCATTCTTCTTCCTGCTTGCAGCGGCGGTGGTCGGTGAACTGAGCAGACGTGTGATGTTGACACAGAAGGCACTTCGGGAGAGGGAAGCAAGGCTGAGAAGGACAAATGAATCCGTGCGGAAACTCTCCAAACTCCGCAAGGATTTCCTTCATATCGCCGTGCATGACATGAGGTCTCCTGTCTCCGCCTCAAAAATGCTCCTCCACAGTCTGCAGACCCTCCTCGGTGACAGGGTCAATCCAAAGGAGACACATCTCATGGAGCGGATGCACTCCAGGCTTGACGAGGCAAGTTCCTTCCTGCGTGATTTCCAGTTCTTTGCTGCACTGGAGGACACTTCCCAGCTCCGCAAGAAGGCGCATCGTATTGATGTGAACACTATTATCCGCAAGGTGGTTGAAGAGAAGACTCATTCAGCCGGGGACAAGGGACATACTCTGATGGCCAGAGTTGCAGAGAACCTCCCTCCCGTTGCGGGGATAGACAGGCTCCTCAGTGAGGTGATCACCAACCTTGTAACCAATGCGATCAAATACACACCGGACGGTGGACGGATTGAGATCCGATCTGAGACGATCGATAACGACTCCATTGTTCGTATAGAGGTCGAGGATAACGGCATCGGGATATCTCAGAAGAACCAGGACAAGCTATTCCGCGAGTTCGTCCGGATCAAGGACAATGATGTCTCCGGCAAGAAAGTCCCTGGTATCGGTCTGGGTCTATCCATCGTGCGAAGGATCGTCGAGATGCACGGAGGAAGGATCTTCCTAAGGAGTGAACCGGAAACAGGGAGTGTATTCGGATTCGACATCCCGGTCTGCGCCGCTGGGGATGCTCCTGTGATCCTGCCTGCAACTAAACTCCCGGCACTCCAGCCGTTGAATCAATAATGACGACAGCTGGTTCCCCGGCGATAACCGTCAGTAAGCTCCGCAAGTCCTACAAGGATCTGGTCGCTGTGGATGGTATCTCATTCGAAGCCTATCATGGTGAGATACTCGGAATACTCGGACCCAATGGATCCGGCAAGACCACTACCCTCAAGTCCATCCTGGGTCTGATAACCTTCGATTCAGGTGAGGTCACCGCCCTGGGCATGGACGCCAGGAAGCGGAGCAGACGGATACTCAGGGAGACCGGTGCCGTTCTCGAGGGTGCAAGGAATATCTACTGGCACCTATCCCCCCTGGAAAATCTTGTCTACTTCGCCGGCCTGAAGGGACTGTCGAAGCAGGACATCCTGGAGAGGGCGGATATGCTCCTCGAGCAGCTGGGGCTGAACGAGGTACGCGACAAGGAGGTCAGGCAGTTCTCCAAGGGAATGAAGCAGAAGGTGGCTCTTGCCTGCGCATTCATACACGATCCGATCCTCCTTCTGCTGGATGAGCCTACTCTGGGGCTGGACGTCGAGATCTCACGCCAGATGCGGGACTGGCTCAGAGAGAGCGTGATGGAACGGGAGCGCTCCATCCTGGTCACATCCCATAACATGGATTTTATCGAATCGGTCTGCGACAGGGTCCTCATCATCAAGGAGGGCAGAATACTGTCACATGAAACGCTGGAGAGCCTGAAACTTCGCTTCGCCTCGAAAACACTGGTGCTGGAACTGGACCGCGACCCGGGGTCTGAATGCCTGAATGGATTGGCTGAGGTGGGTCAGGTGACCTCCGACACCCAGGGAGATTCCTGCCAGCTGAGGATCGTCCTCGATGATCCCATGGGGCTCCATGCTGTAACGGGGGCGCTGGCGGAGGCAGACAGTGTGATCAGGGATTTCAGGACCGAGGAGAAGGATCTCGAAGAGATATTCCTGTCGATGATAAGGGAGGAGGAGCAGCCCTGCGAATCCTGAATGTATTCATCACCGAGATGAGGATGCTGGGCTGGGAGCTCAAGCGGTACCTCTTCAACACCGGTGCCATGCTGGTGGTGATGTACCTGATATTCCTAGGGATGTTCTGGGGGGTCAAGAGCATCGGTGGGGCCGATGTTGAGACCTCCTCACTGGACTCAATGGTGATCGGCTACATACTCTGGATGAGTGCGATGTTCTCGCTGCAGGGTACAGGAAGTGTCGTGCTCTCCGAGTCGCAGCGGGGCACACTGGAACAGATCTACCTCTCCCCGCTCGGTGCAGACATGATCTTTTTCTTCAAGTCCGTCACCAGCACACTTTTTAACTTCCTGCTCCTGACCTTCATGCTCTACCTCACGATGTTCACCACCGGGAGGGTTCTCAGTGTGAACCTGCTGTACTTCTACCCCATGCTCTTCATCTCGGTACTGTCGCTGAACGGAATAGGCTTCATGCTCGGAGGTATAGGGCTGATACACAAGCGTATAGGAGCGGTGAACGGGATACTCTCTTTCGGGCTTATCGGCCTGATGCTCCTGCGGGTATACCCTTTGAACGGATTTTCCTTCATCCCATTCCTCGCCGGAGCACACACCATCAACGCCCATATAGTACATGGAACATCTTTCCCACCATGGTGGTACGTCTTCGTGGCAGGAAACAGCCTCTTCTACCTGGCCATGGGGCTCCTGCTGTTCAGGGTATTCGAAAAGAGAGCAAAAAAACTCAACAAGATGGGGCAGTACTGATATCCCGGCCGGGATCTAATCGCTTACATCGGCGAAGAGAGTGCTTCCAGCCTCTGCAGAGTTCCAGTCCGAAGGCCTGGTGACGGCCAGCCAGATGTCCTGATATCCGCCCCACTCTTCACAGACTTCCCCCGCTATCAGGAAGCCATCCTCGGGCAACGGCAGGAAGGACCGACAGCGAACAGCCCCGTATCCGTAGATCCTGAGGGGCAATCCAATCTCTGATGTCCCGGACAGCGATATGAGATAGGTTTCGGAATCGGCACCATCACATAGCATATTGTGGCCGAGAAAAACCGGGCCATCATCCGTAGGCTTCACTGAGAAAAGCGTATACCAGCCATCGAAACGGATATCCTCATTAACTGCTCCAGTACTGATATCCATGAGAAACGAGAACGGATTATCCCAGAGGTCACCTCCAGCAGCAATGCATGTAGTGCCATCATCACTCATCATCATATCGCTTATCGCTGAACCGTATAGACCCCGATCGACCTCAGTCAACCAGATGCTCTCACCGTCTGTGGATATCCTCTCAAAGAGGAGGCTTTGATCATCATCGACGGTTCCAGACACGATGAACCCGCTCTCATCAAGCTGGAGCAGAGAGGTGAACCGGACAGACCTTCCGGGATGCGGCGTATCAAGAAAGAGAGATTCGCCTGAACCGTTGAATACGCCAAACCAGGCAGTTTCGGGCTCCCCGCCCTCTGCGGCCTTGAATCCGCAGCAGACGAATCCACCAGTAAGCGTCGGA
>JAOZQW010000159.1 GCA_029932015.1 Candidatus Fermentibacteraceae bacterium | reverse complement strand
TCCCATGATGAAACAGATATTCTCTCCATCCTTCGACAGGCGTCGGAGAAGGTCCACAGTCCATGAGGGTCCGGATTTGTCCTCAAGATCCGCGGCGCGCAGACCGGGGTGATCCAGGGCCGTCAGACGGATCATCTCAAGCCTGTGGCTGAAGGGGCTTATGGAGCATCCGGTCTTATGGGGAGGATATCTTGATGGGACAAGGAGCACTTCCTGCAGGTCATATAGACGCATGGCACAGAGGGATAGTACCAGGTGGCCGATATGGGGAGGGTCGAAGGTCCCGCCCAGCAGGCCTCTCATGTCAGAGCTTTTCCAGGGCTTCCGTCACATCTGCGAGCTGCTCGGGATCAAGTACGCACTCATCCAATGCTCTCTGGTAGGACCTTCTCGCAGAGTACTCGTTCCCAGTCTCGATGTAGAGTTCACCGAGAGCAATGAGAACATCAGCTTTGCATCCAGTCTCACCGTAATCGTTCAGCGCCTCCCTCATATACAGAACAGCTGCATCGTATTCCTGACGTCTCGCGTAGAATCTGCCTACGAAGAGAGCCCGATCGGCCAGGTATGTGTTTGCCTCATCCTGCAGGAGTTCCGCCTCGGTGATCAGCGGAGAGCCGGGATAGTTCGTAAAGAAATCATCGAGCTGGCTCACAGCATTGAGAACAGGGGTCAGGTCCTTTCTGTAATCATGCCGCTGAAGCCACCAGGTATGTGCTGTCTCGAAGGAAGCATCATCAGCCCACTCGCTCCTGGGAAATTCGGTGTAGACCCTGGAAAAATAGAATATGGCATCAGCCCAGTAGTGGAGACCGGCCTCTGCGAGCCCAAGTCTATAGAGATAAAGGTCTGTCGAGGCTGCGCCCGGATACATGAACATCAGCTCCGTATACAGCCTTGATGCACCGGAATTGTCGCCTGAGAGTCTGGCCTCCTCTGCCATTATCTCGACATCTTCCCTGCTCAGTCCAGCGGTGTTGTAGGTCCTTCCGCAGGCAGTGAGAGCCATCAGCACGATCAGGGGGAGAACAGCCACCAGGATAGATCTCCTCTTTCCATATCCAGTCAAACCCGACCGCCTATTCAAATCCGTTGTATGTGAGGGAATCCCGCTTCGCCCTTGCGAAAACTGCCGAAGGTGATGAGGAGCCGGGCGAGATCGTGCATGCCCTCCGGTACCAGGAAAGGGCTTGTGAAGGGTCTCCATTCGCTTCAGCCATCAGACCGAGAAGGCAGGCCGCCTCGATCCTCTCCCCTGAAAAATCGGTATTCCAGACTTCCATCAGCTTCTCTCTCGCAAGGATCATCCTGTTCATCTCGATATCATCGGCAGCGACTTCCAGGAGAAGCTGTATCCTCCGGAGCCTTGCACCAGGATCTATCCCGCCGAGCCTGTCTAGTTCCGTAAGGACTTCAAGCTCTTCAAGTCTTCTCGGAGTAAAGGGCAGCAGCTGCATCCGTGCCATGAGGATGCTTTCCCTCAGATCCGTCCTCACCATAGGTATCCTGTCGAGTTCGACAAGAAAGCTCTCAGCAGCATTGGCAAGGAGACTGTCCCCCGATGGTGTGCCGTTAAGGCTGTCCGGGAGTCCTGAGATCTGCTCGAGGTGCGAACCGGCAAATGTACCTCTGAGGAGCCACTCCTCTTCAAACATATCAAGAAGATCATATACCAGAGCCTCTTCGAAGCAGTCGAATGCCTGAAGGGAATCGTTGTTCCTGACCATCTCCCAGCCCAATCGTCTCCAGAGTTCACCTACTGCTCTGGACTCGGCAGCGGTGCTGTCAGAGGAGAGCATCTGCAGAGCTGACCTGGCCCGTTCGCGAATGAGTGTCGTCCGTTCTGACTGAGCTGCAAGTACAGCGACTTCAGCATATTCCAGGAGAATATCAAACTGATCTGCACCGGAGGCGATGACATCTTCGTAGAGGTTCAGCGATTGTGAGTACCTGCCTGACTGCCTGAGCAGTCTTGCCTCTTCCAGGGTATCTGCAGCCGGCTCATCCCCGCAGGCAAAGAGAAGCGATGCGGCCATTGCCAGTGCGGCAACCGCCGTCTGCTGACGTACCCGCACGGGTCAGTCCGCTCTGCTGGAATAAAAGAGATAAACGAGACTTGCAACCACTCCGGTAACTATAATGGGCTCCAGGAGACCGCCTCCCTGGTCCTCAGGAAGATCGGCTGTAAGCCATGTCCAGTCCTCAGAACCGCTTAGTTCATCGGTATCGGACCAGGAAATGACATCCCTGACCTCTCCGCCTGACCTGAGTGTTGTGAGAACCGTCCGATCCTGATCCAGCAGGGTTGCTGAAAGCTCACATCTGGCTATCCTCTCGACCCTTCGGGCTCCGATCACCCATGGTCTGCTGATGTCACCATATTCGACAGTGAGTTCCATTGGTCTGACCATAAGCGTGATGACCGAAGGTACCTCTTCCGACCTCTCTGTAATGGAAGCTGTTACCTGCACTCCACGCTGATTGAGTACGTAGACAAGGGTCTGGTTTACGAACCAGCCTCCCATGTGGTCACCATCGATCTCAACAACAAGGGAGCCTATGCCAGCTGCGGCTACACTGTCCGCTACAGGTTCGCAGGCAAGGATGAGTGCGTCCTCGGCAAGCTCCAGGTTAGCTGGACCCGTTGACGCGATAAGTGCCATGGCCACCAGGATTAAATTCATTTCAGTTCCCTCAGCTCATTCGTCTTGCGACGACCCGCGGGGCTCGCACTCCTGTGAGTGAACCTCCCCTGTCTGTCTATCCGCATTATACGTCCTTCATGGATCGCACCAGCGGGGACCATCAATATGTAGTGACAAAGATAAGAAGCCATGCTTTCAATCGCCACTCCTGCCCGAATCACCTGACAGGCGTAACAAGCATATCGGCTCCTACGCACTCATCCACAGTGCAGAGAATAATGGCTCCGGGTCCTGCAGGACTGGAGAAGATCGAGGCGCCATCAACGGCCGGAGCGTCGTACACGCTGTGCCCTGATTCTGAAGTATCCGCAAGAATTTCGATGACGTTTCCCTCCAGCCTGTCCGCCCATACCAGCTGACAGGCCTGTCCCGCATCACCTACCGCGGCCAGTCTCGATTGCACTGTTGACGCATCAGGCACTCCTGCCCTGCCGGTCCGCGCAAATTCCGCAGTTCCCTCTTCAGGCCAGTACGGGAATGCGCAGATCGTCCTTATGCACCTGTGAGATGTAAGAAAATCAATAAGCTGCTGGAAATCCTCCTCAGTCTCCCCCGGGTATCCGGTAATGACGGATGTTCTCACTGCCGGGGGTTCCTGCAGCGCATCGAGGGAGTCGAAGAGCGCGTCCAGCATCATTCTGTCGTACGGTCTGCCCATTCGGCGAAGGACAGCATCAGAAGCATGCTGCACGGGAAGTTCAATGTAGGGAACTACATTAGGTTCATCATGAATAACACGGATCAGATCCTTCGGGAAATGAGACGGGTGGACGTAGTAGAGTCTGAACCAGACGGATGGATGCTCCCTCGCCAGCTTCGGAAGCAGCCAGGCGATATCTCCATCCCCGCATGACCAGGCGCCTGTATCCTGTCCGACAATTCCTATTTCAAGTGCTCCCTGGGAAACCAGTATCGAGCAGTCCCTGATTATCTCGGCCGGATCCCTTGGAATGTGCCTCCCCCTGATAAGTGGTATGGTGCAGTAACGGCATCCATTTGAGCATCCTTCCGAAATTCGGAGATATCTGTTCGTTCCGCTGCCTGAAGGAAGAGGAACGATAGCGTCATTCGAGAGATATCCGGCCAGTGCAGCGTTATCAGCGGCACCCATCACAAGATCGAATTCCTCGAGCCCCCCCGATCCGTCATCTGGAAAGCGGGATGGCAGGCACCCGGCGAGGATCAGGATCCTGCCCTCCACTGACTGTTTCCAGTCCAGTGCTTCCTTTACAGCCTCCATGGATTCCGCTATCGCTGGATCAATGAAGGCACATGTATTCAGCAGGAGCATGCAGGCCTCATCCGGAGTGTCCGTCAGGCGCCACCCGGCCGCCTTCAGGATACCGGCGAACGTGTCCGAGTCTGCTTCGTTCTTGGGACATCCCATTGTGACGATGCAGACCACCTGCGGAGGATTCCCGGACAGTGAAAGATATTGATTGATGATTACATGCCCTCCGGTTCGACCAACAGGTATCCATCAGGGATATTCATTACAAACACATCCTCCACTGGAAGATCGGTAACTTCGATATCCCACATGCGGTATGCGGTCCGGTTGCCGTTGGCGTCCCTTGTCTCGAAGAAGAAAGGAAGACTGTCCGACAGAGTGTATCCTACTGTCATACCTGTGATCCCCTGTCCAAGATCTCCCTGAAGATGGACTACCACGCTATCCCCGAGAAGTTCGACCGTTTCGAGGGATGTCGAATCAGCAGCTCTTTCGATCAAGTGCAGGAAACTTGCAGGTTCTGACGAGGGATAGAGTATCACCTGCTCCACATCAGCCTCAATTGTGTAGAGCATCTCCCCATCGTAACCTGTGCAGCATCCGGATGGTTCGGAATACGCAAGAAGGAAGAGATTGGGGTGCGCTATATGCAGCGTACCCTCGCTTGTTTCCTCCTCGAGGGTAAGCGCCCAGATATCTGTCTGGGAAAAACTCCCCGTCAGGTAGCCCGCATCGTCGATTCTTGATATGAGGGGTTCTAGGGCGGAAGCGCCGACCGAGATCACAAATGCTGAGATGAGAGCGATCAGGTTCATTTAAGGACATCCTCCGTTTATATGGATTGAGCGCCGGGTCTCGGGGGCTGCAGCACGGCATCGCTTCCGACGACAAGAACAACTCCCTGGTGACCAGGAGCAACAGTGGAAAGGATGTTCCCTCCCGGCTGCACGGTAACCGTTGAGTGAGATATGAGCCAGGCTGCCACTGAATCGGCAACCAGCTGTGCACCGGCCAGAGAACCCTCGGGATAAAGAACAAGGGTCAGGGATGGAGCGCCGGGATCCTCTATCATCCTTGGATAGCAGTCATTGGAGATAAATAGTGTCTCCAGTCTCTCCATTGTACCGGCTGCCAGAGGGGTGCCAACGAGCGCAAGAGGAGGGAATCCAATAACAGGCGGATCCTCGATGACCGATGCGGTATCGCTAAGACCGGAGAGATCAGAGTCAATTCTCCTGACTGCGAGCAGAGCATCATCAGTCAGAGGGGATTCAGGGAACATGCTGACCAGACCGCTGAAGCCGCTTCTGGCTGATGATAGAGATCCCCTGTAATACTGCTGACTCGCCCTGATGAAGATCCCCGTGTCATCAGAACCGGTCGCAAAGCCGGATTGATCATAACTTTCCTTTGCACCGCCACAGGAGGCCAGAAAGAGCAGAACCGACAGAATTGCCGCAGCAGTCAATCTGACATGCATATTACTCCTCCTCATCATCATCCGTACTGTTCAGCTGCTGCATCTCTTCCAGGGTAACAAGCACTTCCCTGGCCTTGCTGCCCTGGAACGGTCCCACGACCCCCGCCTGCTCCAGCATATCGATAAGGCTTGCAGCCCGGGAGTAACCGACCCTCAATCTTCGCTGGATTATCGAGACAGAACCCTGCTGGGTCGTTACAACGACCTGCTTCGCTTTCTCGAACAGCGGATCATCGATCTTTATCCCGGTAGGGTCCATGAGGTTCCCCACCTCATCCTCAGG